>NZ_JBGNUT010000008.1:279460-325790 GCF_041951385.1 Actinomadura sp. NTSP31
GGCAGCTCGCTCAGAACAACCCCGAGCGCTACCTCCCCGACCTCGCCACCTCACTCACCAACCTCGGCGTCACGCTCTCGGAACTAGGTCGCCTAGACGAGGCCCTTCCCGTGACCGAGGAAGCTGTGCGTATCCGTCGGCAGCTCGCTCAGAACAACCCCGAGCGCTACCTCCCCGACCTCGCCACCTCACTCACCAACCTCGGCGTCACGCTCTCGGAACACGGTCGGGAGGAGGAAGCCCAACAAGCTTGGGAAGAGATACGACGCTTGGGTCCGTCGTCATGAAGTTTGCTAGCCGTGCGAGGGGTTAGTCCGTCAGTTCGTGGCCCGGGCGGCCGGGGCGGGTCGGCCCGGAGAGGCCGCATGCCCGGCCCGGATCGACCGGCGGCGGCCGCGGAGCGGGCGCCCTTGAAGACGTAGAGAAAGTTCTCATCGAGTACGGGTGAGGCCCTGCTGACCTGGGCTTATGGGATGAGTTTGGTGATGGTTCGGCGGGTTTGGTCGGCGAGGCTTACGGCGGCGCCTAGGCGGTTGTCGATGGTGAGGTGTGCGGCCTGGGGTGGGTCTTGGGTGTTGAGGCCGGCGGTGTACTCGTCCCAGTGGGCGAGTTTCCAGCCGTCGCGGGCGGCGTCGCGCAGCTCGATGTACTCGTGCATGGTGTCGACGTCGCTGTGCACCCAGATCGCGGTCACGTCGACGCCCTTGGCCTGGCATCGGTGGGTGAGGCGCGGCAGCCATGTCGGGTTGTTGAGTTCGTCGATGAACGGTGCCGCGAGGATGATCGACACTCCGCAGTCGATGTTGGCGTAGGCGGCGTTCATCATGCACCGGTACTCGTGCGGGCGGACCTCGGCGCGGTAGAGGTCGGTGTGGCGGTCGTGCGGGTCGCCGTTGAGCGAGATGAGCAGGCGCTCGGCCAGGCGGCGGGTGAGGGCGTCCTTGTCCAGGAAGGCCCAGCCGGACAGGTCGGACAGGAAGCGGGCGAACTCGGTCTTGCCGGATCCGGCGTAGCCGCCGACCAGGACGAGGGTGGGGTTGCCTCCGGCGTTTGCGACGGCTCGGCCGTGCCAGGCGTTCGCCAGACGGGTGGTGAGCGGGACGGTGTCGGGGAAGAACGGCGAGAGATCGAACGGCGCGCCGTCTGCGCCCGCGGTCCTGCCGCGGGTCTCGGCCGCCATGCGCTCCAGGACAGTCAGGGTGACGTTGTGGGCGCGCGCGAGGTGGGGCAACCAGTCGTCGGGGATGCGCTCGCCGCGCTCCCAGCGGGAGATCTCGTGTCGGGTGAGGGTGTCAGAGCCGATGAGAGCGCACAGCTCGGCCGCGAGTGCGCTTTGGCTTCTGCTGCCGCGTAGGCGCCTGAGGTAGGCGCCGAACTCTCGTCGCTTCTCGGTGGTCATGCCGTGGCCACCTCCCGTCATTGAGTGTGGCCCACACCTGGCCCCCTGTCAGGCTCCTTTGTCAATCGTGATGCGGCGGAAGGCTGGTGGTCATGTCGTTCGGGCCTGCTCGGCGGGCTCGCCGTTCGATCGCAAGGACACCCACGATGCAGACACGTGCGCCAAGGGAAGACGCGGTTCTCCGCCAGCTCCAGGAGGAGTTCACGGGGCATCGCATCTGGAGGTCTCGACGCTGGGACGGGCAGGCCGGCGACTGGGTCGCGACGTTGCTCGACCGGGCGGCGGGTGTCGACCCGACGGTGATCCGGTCGGACGCTGAGGCGTTGCGGGCGGCGCTCGTGGAGGAGCGCGAGCGCGCGGCCGGTACGGCCAAGAGGGCCTGGTGATGGCGTCCGCTCCCGTGCCATCACCGGACGGGGCCGCTGGTGAGTCAGGGGCGGCCCTGGGGGAGGTTGAGGCGGCGCGGTCGGTGCTTGTACCCCCGGATGCACTGGCCGCGTCGCCTCGGCCGTGGCGGGCTCGTCTGTACCTCGGGCGGCTGCGTCGTGCGCTGCGCCGGGACGGGTGGGCGGTTGAGCGCAGGTATGCGGAGTCGCCCGCGATGCTGCGGGTGCACTCGGCGGACGCGCCGTGTCTAGGGGACAGCATCACGGTCGTCCGCGGGGATGGCGGCTGGTGGTTCCGGTCGAGTACCGGTGACCTGCTCGCCCCCTGCTGTTGCGTCGACCTGGCCGCTTCGGCGGTGGTGGCCTCGCTGCTGCCGCCGTGGCTGGGCCTGGCGAAGCGGGTTCGGAGTCCAGGCGGCAAGTGATGGATGCCGGGGCGGCGCTGGTCGAGCTCGAAACGCGTTTCGGGGTGCCGTGCTGGTGGGGGACGTACACGTGGGCGTACTGGGCGATGGTGCCCGCGCGCGGGCGGTGGCGCCTGGTGGAGGCGCTGACGCTGCGAGAGCTGGCCGTGGCCATCCAAGCGTCGGACGGGTGGCCTTGGCCGTGAGGACGACCGCGCGGCAGGGTAGACGGCTGGGGTGTCGTCGGACGGCCCCTGCCGCGCGGTCCTCTACATGAGGTCGGCCGGGACGGTGATGGGCTCGCCGGGGCCGGCGGCTACGGCGGCGATGATGCGGCGGGCGGTGTCGGTCGCGTCGGTCTGGTCGGTATGGATGATCGCGTTGAAGACCGGCGTCTCGGCCGTGGCTCGGAGGTCGGCAAGGGTCTCGTCCCATGCTCGGAGGCGCTTGGGGGTGTCGCTGTCGCCTCGGTGCTCGGAGCGCTTGGCACAGACCTCGCGTGGCACCCAAAGCAGGACGGACGTCCAGGCGAGCGGGACGGCGGCGCGTAGGCGTTGCAGGTCGGCGACGTTGCCCATGTGGACCACTGGGACGCGGTCGGCGTCGACCAGGTCGGCGATGTCCTGGCGGTCGATGGCGTAGACGTTGCCGTAGCGGTGGGTCTCGACGACCAGGCGGCCCGAGCTGCGGAGCTTCTCTCGTTCCTCTTCTGAGACGAGTCGGTAGCCGGTGCTGCGGCCGCTACCAGTCTTGAGCTTTGGCAGTAGGGCGTACCGGTCGTCCAGGCGAGACAGTTCGGCCGTGGTGGTGTCCTTGCCGCTGGTCGGCGGGCCGTACAGGATCACGCCGGGGCTGGTCATGACAAGACCCTACGCAGGGCTTCGCGCGTCTGGTCCGCGATGCTGATCGCTGCGCCTAGGCGGTTGTCGACGGTGAGGTGAACGCCGGGCGGGCTGGTGTCGGTGTTGAGTCCGGCGGCGTACTCGTCCCAGTTCGCCAGCTTCCACGCGTCGCGCGGGGCGTCGCGGAACTCGATGTACTCGCGCATGGAGTCGACATCGCACCGGACCCAGATCACCGCGACGTCCACGCCCTTAGCCTTGCACCGGTTGGTGAGGCGCCCAAGCCATGCCTCGTCGTTGAGTTCGGAGATGAACGGGGCGGCGAGGATCGTGGATATGCCGCAATCGATGTTGTCGTTTGCGGTGTCCATGAGGCATTTGTATTCCAGGGGCCTGACTTCTTTAAGGTAGAGGTCGGTGTGGCGGTCGTGGGGGTCGCCGTCCATCGAGATCAGGAGTCGTTCGGTGAGGCGGCGGGTGATCGAGTCCTTGTCCAGGAATGCCCATCCGGACACGTCGCCGAGGAAGCGCGCGAATTCCGTCTTGCCCGACCCGGCGTAGCCTCCGACCAGGACGAGTGTGGTGGTGCCGATGCTGCCGCTCATGGCTCGGCCTCGCCAGGCGCTGACCACCCGGGCCTTGAGGGCGTCGCCGGCGGTGGGGTCCCGGTCCTGGGTCTGGTCGGAGACGCGGTCGAGCCCCTGTGTGATGGCGTTGGCGGCGTCCTCGGTGGCCGCGGGGCTGAGTGGGGCGGGGAGCGGGAGCGTCAGGTCTCCGGTCTCCTCGCCGGGGAGCGGAAGGCGAAAGCCAAGCTCGGGCTCGGTGGCCTCGTACATGAGGCAGTAGGCGCGGCGGTAGTGCGGCCCCGGGTACATGCTGCCGCTCTCGTGGCCCCATAGCGTCTGAAAGTTCGCCGCGACTCTGAGCCCGCCCCGCTCGGCCGCTACGCGCAACTTGTCCCCGGCGGCCTCAAGACTCAGGCCGTGGGTCTCTCGACGCTCCCGCAGTTTCGTGGGCTGCCAACCAGGACGCTGCTTGGTCGTGGTCATTCGTGGCCTTCCGTTTCGCCGCAGATGTCGGCACATATGCGCATGTCCCGAGCGTCTGCCATGGGGGTGTGAAAGCGGACGTATAAACGGACGTGAAAGAACCCGATGAGCGAATAGTGATGGGCTGGAAGCCTCCCCTGACACGAATATTGCTGTGTCGGATGAGAGTCGGATCACAGCAGGAGGCGATCGCCAGTGGCGGGCGGCGACGAGCAGGGGCGGATACCGCAAGAGCTGTTGGAGATGGTTCTTGCCGAGCTGGACGAGCTCATTTGCCGGGCTGACCAGCTCGCGGAGGCTCTGGGAAAACGGCCCGCTCGATCCGAGCGACCCGCTCTCCGAGATCGCGGATGGCGGTGAGGACCTCCGTGAGCTGCTTCGTCGTCACGTCGTCCTCGCCGGTCGCCGGCGCGGTCTGGACGGACGGCGGGGCGTCGGCCTGGTCGCGGACGAACACGCCCTTGCCCTGCTGGCCGATCACGGCCCCTTCGGTCCGCAACACGCTGATGGCGGCCTTCACGACCCCGGCGGACACGTCGTACTCCTCGCGGAGCCGGGCCGTCGACGGTAGGGCCTGCCCGGCGGCGAGTCGCCCGTCCCGGATCTGTTGCCGCAGGTCATCGGCTATCTGCAGGTACCCGGGCCGTCCGGTCCTCTCGACCACTCATCTGCCTTCCGTCGGGGGCTCCGACTCAAGTTCAGCACACCCGACCCGCCAAGAAAACCATGCCGTCCTTGACAGCTTGGACGACTAGGTCGACTATGTTGTCTAAGTGGTCTTCGGAACTCTGGAGGTTCCTCGTGCGCAACATCCCGGTGGATCTGTCGGCGCTGACGTTCGTGTGCGTGTCGGCGCCGCGTCCCAAGCTGGTGAATCAGGAGACGGGGGAGGTGAAGGTGGATCGGGACGGTAAGACGGTGTTCACGGTCGGGTTGTCGGCGGCTGATGCCATGGGGCGGGTCGAGTTGGTGAACGTGTCGGTTCCGGGCGATCAGGACGTGAGTATCGGTCAGATCGTGACGCCGGTGGGGCTGGTGGCGTTCCCGTGGGAGCAGGTCATCGGCGGTCAGAAGCGGTGGGGTGTGGCCTACCGGGCGTCGCGGATCGCGGTGGCCGGTCCGGTGGCGGTGCCGGACGCTCCTGCGCCCTCGTC
Source organism: Actinomadura sp. NTSP31 (assembly GCF_041951385.1). Taxonomy (NCBI): domain Bacteria; kingdom Bacillati; phylum Actinomycetota; class Actinomycetes; order Streptosporangiales; family Thermomonosporaceae; genus Actinomadura; species Actinomadura sp. NTSP31. Next base: position 284,695 of record NZ_JBGNUT010000008.1, read on the forward strand.
CGCCTCGTCCGCTGCTGCGGCGGACGTGGCCTGAACGGCGGCCCGGTCATGACTGACTTCTACCTGGTGCTCGGGGTCCTGGCCGCTGCGGCGGCCGGGCTCTGGGCCTGGCGCCGGTGGCATCCGGTGTCGTTCTGGTACGGCGTCGGCTTCCCGGTCCGCGCGGTGCTGGTGTACCTGACGTGGCATCACGTCGCCTCGGGCTGCAAGCTGACCCGCAACCGGCGCCGGTTCCGGCTCACCCTCGACGCCGTCCCGGTCGTGGGGCCTGCGGCTCGCAACGCCGCGACGGTGGTCGAGCAGAAGCGGCGGGTGCGGCGGGTCGACGTCGAACGCGCCCCCCGCCTGGGCATCCTGCGTCCGACCCGGCTCGGCTGGCGTATGCGGCTCCGGCTGCACGACGGGCAGGTACCGGCGGACTACGAGAAGGCGGCCGAAGGCATCGCGCACGCCTGGCGCGTGCACTCGGTGCGAGTGGTCGACGTCCGGCCCGGCTACGTCACCCTGTGGGCCACCATGCGTGACCCGCTCACCGAAGTGACGCTGACGCCAGTGCCTGCGGAACTGCTCAAGGTGCGTCCCGGCAAGCTGGAGAACGGGGCCGACTGGGTGATGGACTTCCGCACCGTCCCGCACTGGCTCAACGCCGGGGCGACCCAGTCCGGCAAGTCCAACCTGGCCAACGCCATCATCCGTGACCTGGCCCCGCAACCGGTCGCGTTGGTGGGCTTCGACCTCAAGGGCGGGGTCGAGTTCACCCCGTACGCGCCGCGCCTGTCGGCGCTGGCCACCAACCGCAAAGAGTCCGTCGACCTGCTGTCCGATCTCGTCGGCGAGCTGGAGAACCGGATGGCGACGTGCCGTGCGCATGGTGCCCGCAACGTGTGGACGCTGCCGGAGGGGCTGCGGCCGGTGCCGGTGGTGGTCCTGGTGGATGAGGTCGCCGAGCTGTTCCTGATGGCCGACAAGTCCGAGAAGGAGGAGGTGTCGCGGACGGCTACCGCGCTGTTGCGGGTGGCGCAGCTCGGGCGGGCGTTCGCGGTCTACCTGATCGTGTGCGGTCAGCGCATCGGCTCTGACCTCGGCCCCGGCGTCACCGCGCTGCGCGCCCAGCTCTCCGGCCGGGTCTGCCACCGCGTCAACGACCCGGAAACGGCGAACATGACGCTCGGCGACCTGGACCCGGCCGCCCTGGACGCGGCCCGCGCCATCCCGGCTGAGACTCCGGGCGTGTGCGTGGTCGCCGGCCAGGACGGCGCCTGGCACCGTGCCCGCTCGGTCTACGTCCCCGAACACGCGGCCGAACAAGCCGCGCGTGAGTACGCGCACCTGACCCCGGACTGGACCGCCTTGGTCGGCTCCGTCCCGGTCATCCGCCCCGCCGCCTAACCGGCCCCGGCTTCCTCTCTTCCCTGTGGCTCGGCGTGAGCCCTGATCGCGCCACGTCCCTACCCGCCCATGCCCGAAACCGCCTCTGGAGGCTTCCCGATGACTGCTCGCATCCGCGTCCTTCGTCCCCGTCCTCGCGCCCGGTTCGCCGTCGTCTCGGCCCCGTCCTCCGGCTCGTCCTCGCCGTCCTCGGTGTCGTCCTGGGACGTGTGGCCGGTCGGCGTCGAGTGGGACGAGTTCCTGTCCCTGCACGTCGCCCGCTGCCAGCGCTGCGCCGACTCGTTCGCCTCGTCCCGCTCCGGGGAGGCCGACGCCTGGGCCGACACCCACCACTGCGACCCGGAAATGGCCGCGCTGCTTGCCCTGGTCGACATCCGGCGGGCGGCATGACCCGCCGCATCCTCGCTGCGGTGGCCGACTCGGCGCCGGTGGTGATCCTGGCAGGGATCGCGGCGGCGGGGTCGTTCACCCATATCCGCGACACCGCCACCGACCACGGTCAGCGCGGGTGGATGGCCTGGGCCATCGCGGTGTGCATCGATCTGACCTGCGTCATGGCGGCGGGGGAGCGACAGCGCGACAAGCGCACCGGGCGGGACACGGGGCGGCTGTCGTGGCCGACGCTGGTCCTGGTCGGCGGCATCCTGCTGTCGCTCGCCGCGAACCTGGCGCAGGCGGACCGGTCGGTGTGGGGCTGGATCACCGCCGGCACCCCCGCCCTGGCCTTCCTCGTCGCCGTCTCCATGCTGGAGCGCCGCAAGACCGTCCCGGCCCCGGCGAACGAACAAGCTCCGGCGGCGGCCCCCGTCCCCGTTTCGTCCGTCCCGTCCCCGGACACGTCCGCCGTCCCGTCCTCGGCCCCGTCGCCGTCCTCGCCATGGGTGGTGTGGGAGGACGACCGTCCTCAGACCATCGACACCGTCCCGGCCGCCCGGCCCGTCCAGGGCGCCCGAACCGGCGGGGCCGACGTCGACCAGGACGAGCAGGACGGGCAAACCGCAATCCCCGTCCCGGTCCCCGTCGCCGACGAATCCGCGGCGCCCGAATCCGAATCCGCTCCGGCGGCTCCGCTGGTCGATTTCGCGCGCCGTGTCGCCTCCGAGCACCGAGACCGGCACGGCAAGCCGATCACCCGTGACGAGCTGCGCGCCCGGCTCGGGGTGTCCAACCAGCTCGCGTCCGACCTGCTCCGCCAGATCCGCACCGAACCCGCACCCGTCGCCTGACCGCCTGACTCGCCTGGAGGCATCGCACCATGACCGCGCACTCGATCCCGATCCCCGCCGTTCCCGGCGACCTGTTCGCCCGCCACCAGGCCATCACCGGCCTGCGCGCTCTAGCCGACTTCCTGGAAGCCAACCCGGCCGTCCCGGTCCCCGAATACGGCGAGACCTTCGACGTCTTCCCCCGCCCCTGCCACGACACCTGCTCGGCCGCCCTCGTCGACGACGTCGCCGCACTCCTGGGCGTCGAGCCCGACGACGACCGGCCGCTCGGCGGGCACTACACCGCCTCCCGCTCCTTCGGCCGCATCACCTACCGCATCGTCCACGTCCCCGACCGCAACCGCCGCCAGCACGAAGCACACATGACCTACCGCGACAACATCCGCCTCGACCAGGACGACCAGGGCGACGCCGGGCGGGTGGCCTGATGCGCGCCGTGCGCGGCTGGGCCGTCTGGGGCTGGGCCTGCGCCACCTGCGGCGGCGGTGGGATCGCCTCCGACGGGTCGACCTGCCCCGACTGCGACGGCCACGGCCACACGCTCTGAGGGGGATGCCTCGATGTTTCTGCGCCGGTGCGGCTTCGTCGCCTTCTGGCTCGTGCTGGGCCTGTTCGTCCTCAACCACCCCGAGAACGCCGCGCACGCCGTCGGGCCATCTTCGGCGGCCTGGCGCTGCTGGCCGACGCGCTGTCGCGGTTCGTGACCGCGTTCTGAGCCGCCCCCGGCGCGGCCCACAAGCCGCCAAGCAAGAGCGCCGCGCCGGGGGCTCGTCTCCACCAGCCACCTGAACGGATAGGGAGACCCGTCCATCGTGCCGCATGCTGCACCACACGTTTCCGAGATCGCCGCGCGCGACATGGCCGAACGGTTCAACCGGCCCGACTTCCGCGCTTGGGCGCGCCGCGCCCACACCACTGGAGGATGCGCCCAACCGATCCACCTGCGCGGCGGCGTCGACCACATCGACCCCATGACCGGCGCCGTGCTGCATCGCTACTCGACCGCTCGCGAGCCGGGCGGGGTGCTGCGGGTGGCGTGCAAGACCCGGCGCGCCTCGCGGTGCCCGGCCTGCGCCGAGACCTACCGCGCCGACACCTACCAACTCGTCCGCGCGGGCCTGGTCGGCGGCAAAGGCGTCCCGGACACGGTCACACGGCATCCGGCGGCGTTCGTCACGCTCACCGCGCCCTCGTTCGGGCCGGTGCACTCCCGCCGCACCGGGGCCGGCGGCGCGGTCGTGTCCTGCCACCCCCGCCGCAACGGCGGCACCTGCCCACACGGGCGGCCCGTCTCTTGCACCGTCCGCCACTCGAAGGAAGACCCTCGCCTCGGGCAACCGATCTGCCCGGACTGCTTCGACTACTCCGGCGCCGTGCTGTGGAACGCCCACGCTCCGGAGTTGTGGCGGCGATTCACCTTGGCCTTCCGGCGGTACGTCGCGCGGTCGGCGGGTCTGCTCGTCCGCGAGTTGCGCGAGGTGCTCACCGTCTCCTTCGCCAAGGTCGCCGAGTATCAGCGGCGCGGCCTGGTCCACTTTCACGCCGTCATCCGCCTCGACGGACCCTGCGGCCCCGACGCACCCCCGCCCGCCTGGGCAACGCATGAGCTTCTCAAGGCGGCCGTCGACCACGCGGCCGGGGCCGTGAGCGTGTCGACTCCGGCGGCGGGCGACGTCCCGGCCATGACGCATGCGTGGGGCTCTCAGGTCGACGTGCGGCCGATCACGACTACCGGGGAGCTGACCGACAACGCGGTGGCGGGCTACATCGCCAAGTACGCCACTAAAGCCGCCGAATGCGTCGGCACCCTCGACCGCCGGATCAGGGCAACCGATGACCTGGCCGACCTGCCCGTGACCGCGCACGCCCGGCGACTCATCGCCGAATGCCTCCGCTTGAGTGCCCTCGACGAATACGCCGGGCTGCGGCTGGCCGAGTGGGCTCACATGCTCGGCTTCCGCGGCCACTTCTCCACCAAATCCCGCCGCTACTCGACCACCCTCGGCGCGCTCCGCCAAGCCCGTATCAACCACAACCAGCGCGAACACGCCCACGAGATCACCACCGGACGCCTGCCCTTTGACGACGACCAGGTCCTCGTCGTCGCGCACTGGCGCTACCTCGGGCAAGGCATGACGCCCGGCGAAGCACTCCTCACCGCCGCACTCACCGGCAAGCCGCTGGCGACCCTCACCACCGACGAACGGAGTCCCGCATGCCCAAGCTCCTGCTGACCGTCCCTGAGGCAGCCCGAGCACTCTCCATCTCGCGCAGCAAGCTCTACGAACTCCTCGCCTCCGGCGCCATCCGTTCCGTCCGCATCGACGGATCGCGCCGCATCCCCCTTGACGCCCTCAACGCCTACATCAAAACCCTCATGGGAGAGGCAGCCTGATGACCAAGACCGCCCTGGCCAACCCGGAAGAGCCACGCAAGCCCGGCAAGAGCACGCCCAAGCTCCGCGACGGGATCATGAAGCGCGGCAAGACCTGGTACTACGTCATCCGCGTCACCGACCCGGAAACCGGCATCTCCAAACCGAAGTGGGTCGGAGGGTTCCCGACCGACGACGCTGCGAAGGAGGCTCGCGACGAGGCACGGGTGAAGGCGCGGCGCGGTGAGTACATCGACCGCAACGCCGTGACCGTGGGGGAGTACCTGGACGAGTGGCTTGACGCTCACGCCGTCGAGGTCAAGCCCAAGACCCTCGCCAACTACCGCTACCTCGTCGACCAGCACGTCAAGCCGAACATCGGCGGCCTGCGCCTCCAAGCCGTCCGGCCCGGCCAGATCTCCAAGCTCTACCGCGACCTCGTCACCACCGGGGGCAAGCACGGCAAGGGCCTCTCGCCTCGGACGGTCGCACACGTGCACTCGGTGCTTCGGAAGGCGTTCAACGATGCCGTCCGGGTTGATGAGCTGATCGCGTCCAACCCCGCGGAGCGGGCGAAGCGGCCTCGGCTCCATCGCAACGAGCCGGGGAAGGTCTGGACGCCCGTGCAGCTCCGGGCCTTCCTCACCACTGCTGAGGGGCATCGGCTGTCGGCGTTCTTCCGCCTGGCCGCGTACACCGGGGCTCGTCGCGGTGAGCTGCTTAACCTGCGGTGGCCAGACGTCGACCTGGAGGGCGCTTCCGTCCACATCCGGGGCTCGGTCGGGTTCGTCGCCGGCGAGCGCATCGAAGGAACGACCAAGAGCGGACGGTCCCGCGTCGTGAGCATCGACCCCGGCACGGTCGACGTCCTCAAGGCTCACCGCAAGCGCCAGCTCGCCGACAAGCTCAAGGCGGGGGAGTCCTGGAAGGGCGTGGAGGATGGACACGTATTCGCGACGGGATGGGGCGAGCCAATCCATCCGGACACGGTCTCGTCCCTTATGGCGACGCTGATCAAAGAGCACAACGGAACGGACGGCGTCGAGCCTCTCCCGCACGCCCGGCTTCACGACCTTCGCCACGTCCACGCGACGACGCTGCTCCTGGCGGGCGTCCCCGTCCACGTCGTGGCCGCCCGGCTCGGGCACGCTGACCCGGCCATCACGCTGCGGGTCTACGCCCACGTGGTCAACGAGCAGCTCGCCGAAGCAGCGACGATCTTCGCGGACCGGATCGACGGTGCGGCGTAGGCCCTGCTGTTAGCAAACCCGTTAGCAAGAAGCCCCCTTCCATGATCGGAAGGGGGCTTTGAGCTGGGAGCCGGCGAGGGGACTTGAACCCCTAACCTTCTGTTTACAAGACAGATGCTCTGCCAATTGAGCTACGCCGGCGGGCTCGTCCCGCATCGTAGTCGACCGCGTGGGGGGTTCGCGCGGGGGTTTCGGCGCGGCGTGCGGCGCCTGCTGGGGCGGGGTGCGCGCGGGTGAGCAGGTGTTGCGCGGCTCGGGGTGATTTGCGGTGGGGAGTGGGCACACCGGGTGCAGCACTCTGAAGGAGGGCACGTGAACATCACCGGGATCATCACCGCGATCGTCATCGGGGCGATCATCGGGGCGCTGGGGCGGCTGCTGCTGCCGGGACGGCAGCCGATCGGCATCCTGCTGACCGTGCTGATCGGGATCGTGGCGGCGATCGTGGGGACCGCGATCGCGCAGAAGGCCGGGGTCGCCACGACGTCGGGGATCGACTGGATCGAGCTGGTGTTCCAGGTCGGGCTGGCCGTGGTCGGGGTGGCGGCCGTCGCGGCGTGGCGGCGGAACCGGGGCCATACCAGATGAGTTAGCCGAAGCACTCGTCGGGCGGCCCCTGCTTGGGCGGGGGCCGTCCGGACTCTCGTGGACGAGCCCGGTGGGACTGGCTTTGTGGCTCTGGCGCTCTTGTACGCCGTTGGTCGCTGCGGTGGGCTGGGGTGTGGGAGGCGATGATGGGGACGGTGGCCGGGCCTTCGGGGGCGGAGGCGGTGCGGTGGTGGATGCGGATGATGCGCGATCCGATGGACGCCTACGGCGGCCTGTTCCGCCGGTACGGCGACGCGGTGCGGCTGCCGCGTGACCGGAGGCGGGCGCTGTACCTGTTGTCGCGGCCGGAGCACGCCGAGCATGTCCTGGTCGCGAAGCAGGACAACTACGTCAAGGCGTTCACGTATCGGCCGCTGCGGGTGTTTCTCGGTGACGGGCTGCTGACCAGCGAGGGTGAGACGTGGCGGCGGCACCGGCGGCTTGTGCAGCCGGCCTTCGCGCAGCGGCACGTGACCGCGTTCGCGCCCGGGGTGGCCGGGGTCGCGGCGCGGGGCATCGGGCGGTGGCCGGACGGCGTGATGCTGGATGCCGCCGCGCACATGCGCCGGATCACGTTGGACGTCGTCGGGCGCGTGCTGTTCGGCAGCGAGCTCGCCGGGGAGTCCGACGCCACCGGCCGGGCGCTGGCGAATCTGCAGCGCAGCGCCGTGATCGGCATCGGTGCGACGTCTCTGGGGGACGCGGGAATGCGCCGGGTGTTCCGTCTGGTGCCGGGGGCGCAGCGGGCGGGTGCGCAGCTCGACGGAATGGTGCGGCGGGTGATCGATGAGCGCCGCGAGGCGGGCCCCGGCGAGGAGCCGGACCTGCTGGACCTGCTGATGCGCGACGTTGAGGCGCCGCTGTCGGACGCGGAGTTGCGCGACGAGGTGCTGACGCTGCTGCTGGCCGGGCACGAGACGACCGCCGCCGCGCTGACCTGGACGTTGATCCTGCTGTCGCGCTATCCGGCGGCGCGCGACCGGCTGGAGGCGGAGGTCGACGGGGTCCTCGGCGACGGCCTGCCGGACGCGAAGGAGCTGGACCGCCTGCCGTGGACGCGGGCCGTCCTGTCGGAGTCGATGCGGCTCTACCCGCCCGCGTGGACGATCGAGCGGGACGCGGTCGCCGACGACGACGTCGCGGGGGCGGAGGTGTCGGCGGGCTCGACCGTCGCGATCTCGCCCTATCTGCTGCATCGCAATCCGGATCTGTGGCCCGATCCGGAGGGGTTCCGGCCCGAGCGGTTCCTCGGTGAGCAGGACCGTCCCCGCCACGCCTACCTGCCGTTCGGCGGCGGGCGGCGCATCTGTGTCGGGGCGGGTTTCGCGATGATGGAGGCGGTGCTGGTGCTCGCGCTGATCGCCAGGGAGGTCCGTCTGGATCTCGCGCCGGGCGTCGCCGTCCCGTCGCGGGCGGAGGTGACGCTGCGGCCGGCGCGGCCCGTCCCGATGCGCGTGTCGCGGCGCTAACTGGACGGCTAATCGAAAAGGGGTCTTGGCAAAAGGGTCGGGCGGCCCTACATTCCGGGAGCGGCGGTAAGCGGGCGCTTGCCGCGTCCACCCCGGGAGGCTCCTGTGAAGAGGTACACCCGCGCGCTGCGCGGCCTGGCCGCGGCGGCGCTCGCGTCCCTGCTCGGCACCGCGGCGGTCGCGGCGCCCGCGCAGGCGGCCGAGAAGTACCCGCCCGGCGACGTCGGGACGTCGCTGGCGAACTTCTTCAACAGCCCGGACGCGGTCGCCGGCGCCAACGACTGGAACTGCAAGCCGAGCCCCGAGCACCCGACGCCGGTCGTGCTCGTCCATGCCACGTTCGTGAACCTCGGCACGAACTGGAGCGTGCTGTCGCCGATGCTGGCGAACGAGGGCTACTGCGTCTTCGGCTTCAACTACGGCATGACGCAGCTGTCGTTCGACCGGATCGGCGGGCTCGGCGACATCGCGGAATCCGCGAAGACGCTGGACACGTTCGTCGACAAGGTCCTCGCCGCGACCGGCGCGAAGCAGGTCGACCTGGTCGGGCACTCGCAGGGCGGGATGATGCCGAACTACTACATCAAACGGCTCGGCGGCGCCCCCAAGGTCCGCACGTTCGTCGCGCTGGCGCCCAGCAACCACGGCACGACCATCCTCGGCATCGTCGACCTGGGCAAGACGCTGAACCTGCTCGGCTTCGCCAACCAGGTTCTGACCGAGGCGGGCGCGCCCGGGCTCGTCCAGCAGGAGGCCGGGTCGGACTTCCAGAACGCGCTGTTCGGCGACGGCGACACCGTTCCCGGGCCGCGTTACGTCGTGATCGAGACCAAGAACGACATCGTCGTCACCCCGTACACGAACGCGTGGCTGAAGGGGGACGGCGTCACCAACGTCCTCGTCCAGGACCAGTGCCCGGACGACTATGTCGGCCATGTCGGGATGTTCAACGACAGTCCGGTCATGCAGGACGTCCTTAACCAGCTCGGTGCGAACGCCCCCGGGTTCAAGCCGACGTGCACCGGCTACGGCCTGCCCATGTGACCGCTCAGCCGGAAGCCTGTTCCACCTTCCGGGTCTTCGGCACTGGGAGGCGGAACAGGCCGCGGAACGCGCGGACGGCTTCGGCGTCGCCCGACAGCGAGGCGCTCCCGTCCTCGATCGCCGTGCCCAGCGACGACCGGCCCGACGCCATCGCGATCAGCACGTCCTCGCTCATCGCGATGGACGCGTCGGGCCGCTGCGCCGGGCCGTGGACCATCCGGACCTCGCCGTCGTCGACGAGCGCGTGGAACACCTCGTCCCCGACGCGGAACTCGTAGACCAGATGCAGGCCGGCCGAAGCGTCCGGGACGAAGCAGGCCTCCATGCCGAGCACCGCCCATCCGGGATGGAACGTCTCGCCCTCGCGCGGTTCGCCGAGCGCCCACGTCATGCCCCAGCGCGCCAGCGCCAGCACCGCCGGGCCCAGCTCCTCGCCCGCCTCGGTGAGCGCGTACGCGGCGGCGCGGGCGGGCGGCGGCAGCGTGACCTTGTGCGCGAGCCCCTCGCGTTCGAGGTGCTTCAGCCGCGCCGCGAGCAGCCCGGTGCCGAGGCCGCGCAGGCTCGCCTGGAGGTCGCCGAACCGTTTCGGCCCGGTCAGCAACTCGCGGATCAGCAGCAGCGTCCAGCGCTCGCCGATGATGTCGAGGGTCCGCGCCGTCGCGCAGTACTGGTTGTAGGTCCGCTGCTCCACCGCATCACTCTAAGCGCCCGCCGCCAGGATCAGCCCTGCCAGGACGTCCGGGTGGGTGAGCATGACGTCGTGCGGGCCGTCGATCGGGACCGTCCGGTATCCGATGGCCTTGCCGCACTGCTCGAACGGGACGGTCTGCGGCCGGCAGAAGATCGCCGTGCCGGGGATGCGGTCGACGGCGCCGGTGAGCCGGGTCGGCTCGCTGAACGTGCGGGCCGGCTGCGGGCGCATGCGGTCGGACAGCCAGGCCGCGTCGTCCGGGTCGTCGATGCCGACGGCGGCGGGCGGGGGGACGGCGATCCGCCCGTCCGACGTGCGGTCTTGCAGCGCCTGGACGAACGGGCCGGGCGCCAGGTCGTACAGGCTCGTCCCGTCGGGCCCGGCCCAGCCGTCCACGAGGACGATACGGCGCACGCGTTCGGGCCTCTGATCGGCGGCCTCCCGGACGACCAGCCCCGCATAGCTGTGCCCGACGAGCACGACGTCGTCATCGACACCGTCCAGCGCCGCGACGACCTCGCCGGCGTGGTCATGGAGCCCGACGTCTCCCTCCCCGAGCGCGGGGGCCAGCGTGCGGGCACCGGCATCGTGCAGCAGCGGGATCACCCGGTCCCAGGACCAGGGGCCGTGCCAGGCGCCGGCGACGAGGACGAACGTGGTCATGAGGAAGCCTCCATGCGGACGAGGGGACGGACGCGACCGGCGAACTCTTCGAGGGCGGTTTCGTAGTCGTCGGTCGCGAAACGGACCACGATGTGGCGGGCGCCCGCCTCGACGTACCGGTTGAGCCAGGCGGCGGCGTCCTCCGGCGTGCCGGCGAACATCGCCTGGATCGAGGAAATGAACTCCAGCGGTGCGTTGTAGTAGCGCTCGATGCTCTTCCGGAGCCGCTCCCGCGCGCGCTCTGGGTCGTCGTCCAGGCAGAACGTCGCGTACAGGGCGGGAGTGACCGAGCGCTGCGCCGCGTGCTGAATCGTGTCCGCCTCCTGCGCGTAGGTGCCGTGGTCGGGCGGATAGGGCAGCCAGCCGTCCGCGATGCGGGCGACACGGCGCAGCGCGGGCCCGCCGCCGGCGAGCCAGATCGGCGGGCCGCCGGGCCGGGCTGGCGGCGGCGCGATGCTGACGTCCTCGAACGCGAAGTGCTCGCCCTTGAACGAGGCGGCCTCCCCGGACCAGAGCAGCCGCATCGCCTCGATCGACTCCTCCAGCCGGCGGCCCCTGGTCGCGAAGTCGACGCCGAGCGCCGCGAACTGCGCCCTGGTCGCGTCGGTCGGGAAGCCCGCGCCCATGCCGGCGATCACCCGTCCGCCGCTGAGCCGGTCGAGGGTGCCGAGCTGGTGCGCGAGCAGGATCGGGTGCCGCAGCGCGGGCAGCAGCACCGCCGTGCCGAGCGCCACCCGTTCCGTGGCCTGCGCCACGGCCGCGAGGACGAGCAGCGGGTCCGCCCGCTGCCGGGTGATGGGGCTGTCGCCCGCCCAGACCGAGTCGTAGCCGAGCGTTTCGGCGATTCGCGCCTGTTCGACGAGCCGGTGCGGCGCGTGCTCGCCCGTGACGGTCTGGTCGCGCGTCGGCAGCAGGTAGCCGAACCGTGTCTCCGCCATGAGTCACCTCCGTGGTCGTTCCGGAGTGATCCTAGACATTGACTTCCTGTTTTTGAAGTCTAAGATTCAATTTCAAGAAGTCCATCGAAGGGAGCACGGATGACAGCGCCGCTCTACACGGCGGAGGCGCGGGTGACCGGCGGCAGGAACGGGCACGGCCGCACGTCCGACGGCCGCCTCGACCTCACCCTGCGGATGCCCAAGGAGATGGGCGGCGACGGCGAGGGCGTCAACCCCGAGCAGCTCTTCGCCCTCGGCTACGCCTCCTGCTTCGGCTCCACGCTCGGCGTGCTCGGGCAGCGCAAGGGCCTCGCGGCGGACGACGCCGTGATCGACGCGAAGGCGATGCTCATCCCGTCCGGAGGCGGCGCCTTCAAGCTGGGCGTCGAACTCGCCGTCGAACTGCCCTCGCTCACCGGCCCCCAGGCGGCCGACCTGGTCCGCGCGGCGCACCGGTCGTGCCCGTACTCGAGCGCGACCCGCGGCAACATCGACGTCGCGATCACCGTCAACGGGACGCCCCTGTAGCCGCCGCCCGTTCCTCCCGCCGGTCCCGGCCCCGCGCCCGGACCAGCGGGAGGAACATCTCGTCCACGATCTCCACCAGCACCCCGTCGGGCACCGGACGGTCGGTGAGGAGCATCTCGTGCCGGACGAGGTCGGCCGGCATCCTGGCGATCCGCGGCGTCACCGCGTCCATCGAGACCTCGCCCCGCCCGGCGGCGCGGCGCAGGATGACCGCCATCGCGTCCGGGATCACCTCGAACGTCTCGGGGCCCAGTTGGTGGGCCTCCGCCATCAGGCCGTGGACCAGGTCCGAGCCGAACTCCTGGAAGCGCCGCGCCATGTACCGCAGGACGGCCAGGACGTCGTCGCGCAGGTTCCCCGTGTCCGGCACGTCGTCGGCGAGCGAGGCGTACCGGTGCCGCATCGCGGCCAGCGCGAGGTCGGCCCGGTTCTGCCAGCGCCGGTAGATCACCTGCTTGCCGGTCCGCGCGCGCGCCGCGACGTTCTCGATGGTCAGCCCCGCGTAGCCGGACGCGTCGAGCTCGTCCCAGACCGCGTCCAGGATCGCCGCCTCCAGTGCGGGCCCGCGCCGCCGCGCCTTCGCCTCCCCGGTCACGGGTCCTCCTCACATAAGAGACCTTGCGTCTCTTGTTCGGGCCAGCCTACACTCCCGGTCGTTAGAGACGGTCCGTCTCTTAAGGGAGGCCAGCATGACCACCGGCACCCGCGCCGCCGCGCCCGGAAGGCTCGACCCCGCCCTGCTCAAGCTCGCCGGGATCCTCGTCGCCGGGGCCATCGCCCCGCTGCTCGACAGCACGATCGTCAACGTCGCGATCGCCCGGCTCGGCCACGACCTGCACGCCCCCGTGGCCACGATCCAGTGGGTGATCACCGCCTACCTGCTCGCCCTCGGCATGGCGATCCCGCTGACCGGCTGGGCCGAGGGCCGGTTCGGCGCCCGCCGGATGTGGCTGTCCTCCCTCGGCCTGTTCCTGCTCGGCTCGGTCCTGTGCGGGCTCGCCTGGAACGTGGCCTCGCTGATCGCCTTCCGCGTCCTGCAGGGCGCCGGCGGCGGACTGATGATGCCGGTCATGCAGACCCTGCTGATGCGCGCGGCCGGAGGCCGGCAGATCGGCCGGCTGATGGCCGCGATCAGCATGCCCGCGCTGGTCGGGCCGATCCTCGGCCCCGTCGTCGGCGGCCTCATCGCGGGCAACGCCGGCTGGCGGTGGATCTTCTACGTCAACGTGCCGCTGTGCCTCGCCGCCCTGGCCCTCGCCTGGCGCGGCCTGCCCGACACCCCGCCGCGCGGCGGCGCCGGGCCCGACATCACCGGCATGGTGCTCCTGTCGCCCGCGCTCGCCGCGTTCATCTACGGGCTCTCGCAGGTGAAAGGCGGATTCGGGCGCCCCTGGGTGCTCGTCCCCCTCGCCACCGGGACCCTGCTGCTCGCCGCGTTCACCGTCCACGCGCTGCGCACGCCGGCCGAACCCGCCATCGACCTGCGCCTGTTCCGCAAGCGCGCGTTCGCCGCGTCGGCGGCCCTGCTGTTCCTGTCGGGGCTGTCCCTGTTCGGCGCGATGCTGCTGCTCCCGCTCTACTACCAGCAGGTCCGCGGCCACGGCGTGGTCGAGGCCGGTCTCCTGCTCGCGCCGCAGGGCCTCGGGAGCCTGCTCGTCCGCACCCGCCTCGGCGCCCTCACCGACCGGCTCGGCCCCCGCCCGGTCGTGCTGGCCTGCCTCGTCCTGACCGTCCTCGGCACCCTTCCCTTCGCCGGGGCGGGGCCGGACGCCGGCGAATGGCTCCTCGGGGCGTCGCTGGTCGTCCGCGGGGCCGGGCTCGGAGGCGTCACCCTCGCCGTCATGACCGCCGCCTACCAGGGGCTCGGCCCGGCCGAGATCCCGCACGCCAGCAGCGCCACCCGGATCATCGTGCAGATCGGCGGCTCCTTCGGCGCCGCCGTCCTCGCCGTCGTCCTCCAACGCCAACTGGCCGGCGGAGCCGCCCCGTCCACCGCGTACGCGCACACCTTCTGGTGGTCCCTGGCCTTCACCGCCCTCGCCGTCGCCCCGGCCCTGGCGCTGGCCGGACCGGGCCATGCGGCGCGTTCACCAGCGGGTTCTTCGCGCCGAGGGGAGTGAGATTCATGTTTCTGTCCAAGTCGGCACTGTGGTGCGTGAATCTTTGATCTCATAGAGCAGCGAAATCAGCACATAGAGTCACGTCGGGTCTAGGGGGGACTATGGTCGGGGACTCGAAGGTGTCGCGGGACGGGGCGGGCCGGCGCGGGCGGGCCGATCGTCCCGGGCGTTATGCGCCGCTCGCGCGGGACGCGCGGTTCATGCGGCTCAGGAGGAGGTTCCTGCGGGCGGCCGCGGGGATCACGGTCGTGTTCTTCGGGTGGTACGCGGTGTACGTCGCGCTGTCGGCGTTCGCGCGGGGGTTCATGGCGCGGCAGGTCGCCGGACCCGTCAACGTGGCGCTGCTGCTCGGGCTGCTGCAGTTCGCGTCGACGTTCCTGCTGGCCTGGGGGTACGTGGCGTACGCGCGGCGGCGGCTGGACCCGCTGGCGGCGGAGCTCCGGGCGCGGCGCCCGCCGTCCTACGGCAACGGGGCGGCGCGGTGATGCCGGCGCTGGACGGGCGGGCGCTGACGTGCACGCTGTTCGTGGTGTTCGTGCTGATCACGCTCGGCATCACGGTGTGGGCGCGGGCCAACACGAGCGGCGCCGACGACTTCTACGCGGGCGGACGGACGTTCAACGGCGCCCAGAACGGGATCGCGCTGGCCGGCGACTACATGTCGGCGGCGTCGTTCCTCGGCATCGCCGGGCTCATCGCGCTGTCCGGATATGACGGGTTCCTGTACTCGATCGGCTTCCTGGTGGCGTGGCTGCTGACGCTGCTGCTGGTCGAGCTGATGCGCAACGCCGGGCGGTTCACGATGGCGGACGTGCTGGCGCACCGCGTGCGGAGGCAGGCGCCGGTGCGCCGCGCGGCGGTCGTGTCGACCGTGACGGTGTCGGTGTTCTACCTGCTCGCGCAGATGGTCGGGGCGGGCGCGCTGGTGTCGCTGCTGCTCGGCATCCACCGCGGGCGGGAGTTCCTCGGCATGTCCGCCGGGACGGCGCGGACCGCCACGATCGTCGCGGTCGGCGCGCTGATGATCTGCTACGTGATGTTCGGCGGGATGAAGGCGACCACCTGGGTGCAGATCATCAAGGCGGTGCTGCTGACGGCCGGGGCGCTGGTGCTGACCGTGCTGGTGCTCGCCCGGTTCGGCTTCGACTTCGGGTCGATGCTCGGGTCCGCCGCCGACGCCAGCGGCAAGGGCGAGGCGTTCCTGCGGCCCGGCCTGCGGTACGGCGCGGACGTGCCCGGCGACGCGTTCCAGACGATCGTCAACAAGCTCGACTTCATCAGCCTCGCGGTCGCGCTGCTGCTCGGCACGGCGGGCCTGCCGCACATCGTCGCGCGGTTCTTCGCGGTGCCGGACGCGCGGGCCGCGCGGACGTCGGTGTCGTGGGCGATCGGTCTCGTCGGCGTGTTCTACCTGATGACGCTGGCGCTCGGGTTCGGGGCGGCGGCGCTGGTCGGGCGGAAGGCGATCGTCGAGCAGGACCCGTCCGGCAACACCGCCGCGCCGCAGCTCGCGCAGGCGCTCGGCCGGCACCTCGGCGGGCAGGTCGGCGGCGACATCCTGTTGGCGTTCATCGGCGCGGTGGCGTTCGCGACGATCCTCGCCGTGGTGTCGGGGCTGGTGCTGGCGTCGTCGACGTCGCTGGGGCACGACTACTTCGGCCAGGTGCTGATGTTCGGGCGGCCGCGCGAGTCGCAGGAGGTGGCGGTGGCGCGGTTCGCCGCGTTCCTCGTGGGCTCGCTGGCCATCGTGCTGGCGGTCGTGGCGCGGAACCTGAACGTGGCGTTCCTGGTGGCGCTGGCGTTCGCGATCGCGGCGGCGGCGAACCTCCCGGCGATCGTGCTGACGCTGTTCTGGCGGCGGTTCAACTCGGCGGGCGTCGTCGCCGGCATCTACGGCGGCGTGATCAGCTCGCTGGTGCTGGTGTTCTTCTCGCCGGTCGTGTCGGGAAAGGTCGACCCGGTGACGGGGCAGAACCTGGCGCTCTTCCCGAAGGGCGTCGACTTCCACCTGTTCCCGCTGGAGAACCCGGGCATCGTGTCGATTCCGATCGGCTTCGCGTGCGCCGTCGCCGGGACGTTCCTCGGCCGCGAGAAGGCCGACCGGGCGCTGTACGACGACCTGTCGGTGCGGGCCCTGACGGGTGCCGGCTCCCACTGAGGCGAGCGCGGGCCGGCGCGGCGGCGGTTCCGGCGCGGCGGCCCGCGACGCGATCGCGCGGTCGGGTTACCATCGGTCGCGGACCTTGGTTACCGGCTGGTAAGGGACGGCTGACTCCGGGTGCGCGGACGACCCGATCCGCGCTGTCCCGGACCGTCCCCGAATGTGCCGAGTGCCCGGGCGTCCGATCGATCGCGTGGCAGAATGTCAGACCGCGCCGTGGACCACGGCGGGCGGCCGGGAGGAGGTGCGGCGGCGTGTCCCATGCCGGTCGGCGCCGTGCCCCGCGCGCACGCCCGGCGGCGCGGGCGGGTGCCCGGACGACCGCGGTCCTCGCCGTCCTCACCCTGGCCGCCGCGGTGGCGGTGCCCGCGTCCCTGGGGCACGACGAGGCCGATCCGGCCGCGCGCTCCGTCCGCGGCGCGGCGGCGGGCGCGGCGCTGCGGACCGCGACCGACCAGATCCGCGCCCGCGAATGGCACCTGACCGCGCTGCGCGCCCAGAAGGCCTGGCGCTACTCCAAGGGCGCCGACGTGACGATCGCCGTCCTCGACACCGGCGTCGACAAGGGCCACCCCGACCTCACCGGGCGGGTCGACACCGGGCCCGACCTGACCGGCGGCGCGCGCAGTCCCGGCGGCCGCTACTGGGGCCTGCACGGGACGTCCATGGCCAGCATCATCGCCGGCCACGGCCACGGGCCCGGCCTCGCCCAGGGCATGCTCGGGGTCGCGCCGCAGAGCCGGATCCTGTCCGTCCGGGTGACGCTGGAGAACAACGACCCGCTGCGCAAGGCCGGCGCCCAGGCCACCACCGGCGCCCGCGACGCCGTCGCCCTCGGCATCCGGTACGCGGTCGACCACGGCGCCGGGATCATCAACATGTCCCTCGGCGGCGGGCGGCAGTCCTACAACGGCAACCCCGCCCAGGAGAGCGCGATCAAGTACGCGCTGAGCAAGGGCGTCGTGCTGATCGCCTCGGCGGGCAACGACGGCTCCGGCGCAGACCGCAAGAACTTCCCCGCCGCCTACCCGGGCGTGATCGCGGTCGGCGCGCTGGACCGCAAGCTCCGCCTGTGGAAGGACAGCAACCGCAACTCGCACGCCGCCGTGTGCGCGCCCGGCGTCGACGTCGTGAGCGCCGACGCCAGCAACGGCTACGTCGTCGGGACGGGCACCAGCGCGTCGTCGGCGATGGTCGCCGGCGTCGCCGCGCTGATCCGCTCCCGCTACCCCAAGCTCAGCCCCGAGGAGGTCCGGCAGGCGCTGATCAAGGGGTCGCCGGCCCGCCGCGGCCACCCGACCGGCTCGCCGAACTGCGCCGGGACGGTCGACGCCGTCCGCGCCCTCGTCGCCGCGAACACGCTCAACAAGACCTCGCGGGGGCCGGTCGAGCCGGCGCCCGCAGCGTCCGCCACGCCGGCGCCCGCCGCCGACTCCCCGGCCGAGGACTCCGGCGTCCTGGTGCCGCTGGTGCTCGGCGGCGGCGGTGTGCTGGTGATCGTCGGGCTGGTGCTGGGCTGGCGGCAGCGGCGCCGCCCGGGCGACGAACCCGACGACGTGCTCCCGTTCGATGACGACGGGCTCCCCGACGACGACCCGACGCCCGGCTACCGGCTGCCCGGCGCGCCGTCCGAACCCGCCTCCATGGCGCCGCCCGGCGCGGTGCCCGGCGGGGCGCCGCCGATCCCGCCGGTCAACACGGCCCCGTTCCAGAGCTCGCACCCCTATGGCGGCCCCGGCCTGCCGCCTCCCGGCGCCTACCCGGACGCCCCGGCGTCGCCGCTTGGCCCGCCGGCTGGCCCGCCGTCCGCTCCGCCGCCCATGCACGGCCGGCCGCCCGTACCGGAACCGGTCGCCGAGGCGGAACCGTACGTGCCGGAGCACGCGCTCCCACCGGACCAGTGGGACGAGACGCCCTGGGAGACCGGCCCGCCGCACGACGGCACCCCGCCCGGACCGCCGAGCCGGCCCCCCGTCATGGCGAGCGAGCTGCGGCCGTTCGTGCCGGGCGAGTTCCCGGTCGGGGACTTCCCCGTCGGCGGGCCGAACGGCGCGCTCCCCGGCCCGGTGGAGGGCTTCTCCCCGAACGGGAGGCACCTGCGCGAGGACCGTCCGGCCAACGGCCACGACCACGGCAACGGCCGCCATCCCGCGAACGGACGCAACGGCCACAACGGCCATGACCCGCGCAACGGCCACGACTTCGGCAGCGAGGACCTGGGCGGCGGGCTCAACGGCTCGGCTCCGGGGGGCGCGGGCCCGGCGCCCGCCGACGACGTCCCGGCCCTCGACGACGAGGACTGGGAGAGGTTCCGGCGCAGCGCCCTGGAAGGATCCGGGCTGCCCGAGGCCGAGTTCCCCACCGCGCCGCAGGACCCGCCGGGAGCCGGGCCGCTGCCGCCCACCGCGCCGCCGCCCGCCGTACTGCCGCCGGACGACGCCTCCGCCGGCGGCTTCCCCGCGCCGCCGCCCGTCCCCCCGGTGCCGCCCGCCCCGCCCGCCGACCCCGGGGACGACGACCCGCGCGGCCGCCGGACCCACCGCCCGTACTCCTCCAACGAGGACGACGACTACCGTCCGCCCTGGTGGTGAGCACAGTGGTGGGCACCGCGGTGGGGGACTCCGACGGCGGCGCCGTACTCCGGCGGGCGTAGCGCGGGAGTCTCCCGCTGTCCGATTCGCACCCCCGGACCCGTCGCGCAGCATCGAACCATCCGCTCACAGGAAGGTCGATGAACGATGGTGACGACACTCGCGACGCATCCGGGCCCGTGGCACGACGGCGGCGCCCCCGGCTACTGGCCCATCTTCCCGATCATGTTCGGGCTGTTCTGGCTGGCCGTCCTCGGCACCGGGTTCTACCTGATCCGGAGCAGGACGGCGACGGCCGCCGCGTCCGCCGCCTCCGCGTCCGCGTCCGCCGCGCCCGACCCGCTGGCGAAGGCGCAGGCGCTCCTCGCCGAGCGGTTCGCGCGCGGGGAGATCGACGAGGACGAGTACCTCATGCGGCAGTCGACGCTGCGCAACGGCGGCTGACCGGCCGCGGTCAGTCCAGCCCGGCCTCTTCGAAGATCTTGTCGATGCCGTCCGGGTCCATCGGGTCCCGGGCGGCGGCGTCGGCGAACCGGGTGAGCAGCCGGGCGAACTCGGCGCGCTCGGTGTCGGTCCAGTCGTTCATCAGCCCGTGGTAGTAGGCGCGGCGGTACCGGTCGGCGACCTGCTTGACCCGGCGCCCGGCGTCGGTCAGCCCGAGGTTGGCGCGGCGCGCGTCGACGGGGGAGGGGCGCCGGGACACCAGCCCGGCGTCGATGGCGTGCCCGACCAGGCGGCTGGCGGTGGACGGGTCGATCTCCAGCCGGTCCGCGACGGCGCCGACGGTGATCTCGCAGGACGCCTCGCCGACGGCTTCGTCGGCGGTGTCGAGGGACGGTTCGCCGGACGGTTCGGGGGGCGGGTCGTCGGTGAGCGCGGCGACGGCGTTCACCACCATCAGGTTGGAGATCTGCAGGGGCCGCCCGCCGGGGCCGCCGGCGGTGCGCGCACGGATCCGCTTCATCATGTCGGGCTTGATCCAGACCCGGCGCAGGTGGAACAGGGCGGCCCCGATCGCGGCGAGGACGGGGTCCGGCCGGTCGCCGCTCACCGGGCGCCTCGGACCGTCGTCCAGCCTGCGGTCTCGTGGCGGGGCGTGTCCGTCGCCATGCAAGGGTCTCCCGTTCGGTTCCTGCCACCGCGGACAGCGGACGGTGCGCGCCCTCAACTCTAACGGCTGTACGGTGCATATGTTCTTTATGCACCCTTTATCTCGCCCGTCAGGGCCGAATCCGGGACTGCGGTGACCGGCGTGCCCGCGGTGCGGCCTGGGACACGGGACAATGGAGAGCCGCAGGTGAAGCGGGATGTGGTGCACTGAACGACCGGCCCGCGTTCCCCCGGAACCGCCGGACGATGTCGGCCCGGACGCGTAGCATGGCACCCGGCCGAACCCGGACGACCCGGGATCAGTGACCACAGAGGGGACCTGATGCGAGCGGCGAACGCCCCCGGCGACGTCCCCGGCGACGTCCCTCCCCAGGACGGCGGCGACGGCGGCATGGACGACGACTCATCCCTGAAACGCGTGACCGACCAAGCGACCGACCCATCCGCGACCGGTGAGGACGGCCTCGACGAGGACGCCGTCTTCCCGGCCGACCTGCTCTCCGAGCGCGACCGCCGGATCCTCTCCTTCGAGCGGAAGTGGTGGAAGTACGCCGGAGCCAAGGAACAGGCCATCCGCGAGACCTTCGACATGTCGGCGACGCGGTACTACCAGCTCCTGAACATCCTGATCGACCGGCCCGAGGCGCTCGAGTGCGACCCGATGCTGGTCAAGCGGCTGCGCCGGATGCGGTCGCAGCGGCAGCGGCAGCGCGCCGCGCGGCGGCTCGGCATCCGGCCGTAAGTCGACCACCATAGGTCGGCGTGAACTCTCCCCGCTCTGTGACGGCCGTCGGCGCCGACGGCCTGGACGCGATCCGCACCGATCCCTCCCGGGCCGTGCTCGGGTTCGACTTCGACGGCACCCTCGCGCCGATCGTGGACGATCCCGCCGCGGCCCGGGCCCATCCCGGGGCCGCGCCGGCGCTGGCCCGGCTGGCCCCGCGGGTGGGCGCGCTGGCGATCATCACCGGCCGGCCCGCCGCCGTGGCCGTCGAGTACGGCGGCTTCGAGGGCGTCAACGGGCTCGTCGTGCTCGGCCAGTACGGGCTCGAACGCTGGGAGTCCGGCGTGCTCACCGAGCCCGACCCGCCGCCCGGGATCGCCGAGGCGCGCGCGAAGCTGCCCGGCGTGCTGGAGGCGGCGGGCGCCCCGCCCGGGACGTTCGTCGAGGACAAGACGCACGCGCTCGTCGTGCACACCCGGCGCTGCGCCGAGCCGCAGGTCGCGCTGGACCGGCTGCGCAGCATCATCGCGGCGCTCGCCGAGCGCACCGGGCTCGCCGTCGAGCCCGGCCGGTACGTGCTGGAGCTCCGCCCACCGGGTGTGGACAAGGGGCGGGCGCTGCGCTCGCTCGCCGACGCGTTCGCGGCCGGGCGCGGCACGTCCCCGTCCGCCGTGCTGTTCGCCGGCGACGACCTCGGCGACCTGGCGGCGTTCGACGCGGTGGACGCGCTGCGCGCCGAGGGTGTGCCGGGCGTCACGGTGTGCAGCGGCTCGAACGAGGTCACCGAGCTCGCCGAGCGCGCCGACGTGGTCGTGGACGGCCCGGCGGGGGTCGTCGAGCTGCTCGGGACGCTGCTCGACGGCTGATTCCACGCCGGAGTGACAAGTGCCGTAACCAGATTTGTCGCATCTCGCGTGACTCTTGTGGCAGGTGTGGACGCAACGTCTAATTGCGCCAAAATAAGGTGGATTGCGGTATGTGTGGTTCATCGGGGGGCCACGCGAGCGACCACGGGAGGTTGGACGGTGGACACGGATCCGGGAATCCCGCGCCGTCCGGGCGACATTCGGGACACGCCGCCGCGCGGCTTCGCCGCCCCGGCGGCGGATCCCGCACCGGGCGCGCCGGCCGGGCCCGGCGCGCCCATCCCACCCGGCGCTCCGGCACGCCCGATCGTCCACGCGCCCTCGACCGGCGGGCCGTACGCCGGCGGGCCGCCCGGCGCGGGGACACCGCCCCAAGCCTGGGGACCAGTACCCGCGCCCCAGCCCACCGGCCCGACGCAACCGCCCGGCCCCGCGCAACCGGGGGTGGTCGCGCAACCGCCCGGGCTCGCGCAACAGTCGGGGCCTGTGCGACCGCCCGGGCTTGTGCAACCGTCCGGGCCCGTGCCGGCGCCGGGGCCGGTCCATACGACGGGACCCATGCAATCGTCGGGACCCATGCAGCAGTCAGGGCTCGCGCAACCTTCCGGACCTGTGTCAGCGCCAGGGCCCGTCCACACGACGGGGCCGGTCCGCACGACGGGGCCGGTCCGTTCCACTGGGCCCATTCGTTCGACGGGACCCATGCAGGCCGCAGATGGCGTGGGTTCGACGGGGCCCGTGCAGGGCGGCGTGTCCCGGGGCGACATGGCCTGGTCCGATGTACCCGCCGCGCAAGATGACTTCGCGGCGCGCGACGTCCCGCGGCGCGGGGAGGCGGCTGATGAAGGGCCCGGCCCCGGTCCGATGGGTGCGCGAGAGACCAGTGGCGTTCAGGTGCGGCTCGGGTCACGGGCCCGCGCCCGGCAGGAGCGGTCCCGCGGGCGCGGTGGCCGCGGTGGCCGCCGCGGCGGTCTGATCGCGGGCGGAGTGCTCGCGCTCGCCGCCCTGGTCACGACGGGGCTCTTGCTGGCGCCGGGGTCCGGCGGCGGCAAGGACGACGACGGCGGGCTGGCGCCGACCACGGCGGAGCAGCGGCCGGCCGGCGGGTCGGCGCGGCTGCCGCGCACCGGCACGCCCGTCGAGGTGGGCACGGCGGACGGGTCCAAGTACCGGCTCGCGGCGGTCGGCGGCGGCGTCAGCGACGACGGCGTGGTGACCACGTTCCAGTCGTCGCCGCCGTCCGGGACGTCGTTCGCCTACATCGAGTACGTGCTGACGAACCCGACCGGCCAGAAGGTCCTGCTGGACTACCCCGGCGACATCTTCGTCAAGCGCGACCTCGTCACGAAGACGGCGCGCGGACGGTGCATGCCGCAGGCCGGCGTGCCGGAGGACATGTGCACGCCGCCGACGCAGAGCCGGGTCGTGCGGAAGCTCGCCGGCGGCGACCTCATCGCGGGGGACGGCGGCGACAAGTACCTGTCACCGGGCGCGTCGTACCTGGTCCGCGCGACGGTGGACGTGCCGGTCGCGCGCCGGCTGACCCGTTCGGACATGGGCCTGTACGTCTGGAAGCAGCTGTACATGGCCGACCAGCTCGCCAAGCAGGTGCCGTTCCCCAGCGGCGGCAAGTAAGCGGGGATGCCAATCCAGCCCCCGAATGGCAAGGGGGGCCGGACGTGCGGACGCCGTGACCGTCCGGGTGATCCGGACGGCCACGGCGTCGTCGGCCGATGGCCTGCCTGGGGGCGCGCGGCCGCAGGGTCAAAGGACCTACGGGCGCGGACCCGCGAGGGCGGCTACTCGGCCTCGGGGTCATCGGCGAGGATCCCGTAGAGGCGGCGCCGGGCGTCGTTGATGACGTCCAGAGCGCGCGCCTTCTGGGCGTCGCTGCCGACGGCCATGACCTGCTTCATGGCGCCGAAGAGCTGGCCAAGCGCCTCGCGTTCGCGCAGCGCGTTCGCGCCCGCGGCCTCGGTGACCTCGTCCCAGGGGGCGGTGGTCTGCGCCGCGGCCAGCTCGCGGCCGGTGTCGGTGAGGGAGAACAGCCGCTTGCCGCCCTCCTCCTGGCTGGTGACCAGGCCCTCGTCCTCCAGCATCTGCAGGGTGGGGTAGACCGAGCCGGGGCTCGGCCGCCAGACGCCGCCGGTGCGCTCGTCCAGTTCCTGGATCATCTCGTAGCCGTGCATCGCCCGCTCGTTGAGCAGGGCGAGCAGTGCCGCGCGGACGTTTCCGCGCCGGGTTCGCCGGCCGCGCCCGCGTCCGTGGTGGCCGGGGCCGAAGCCGGGACCGCCGGGACCGCCGGGACCGAATCCCGGGCCGCCGGGGCCCCACGGGCCGAACGGATCTCCGCGGCGCGCGCGTCCTTCGGGTCCGCCGGGGCCGCGCCTTCTCATGGTGTGCTCACGCATCGCTGTCTCCTTCGTTAGGTCCGATCGCGCCAGTCGTGATCGGTTGCGATGCATTAACGATATATCGGAACTGCTCGCGATGCAACTCCCGGGTCGCGGGGCGGCCCTCAGCGCAGCCGGGGAAGGAGATCGGCGACCCGGTCGAGCTGCTCGCCGATCTCGCCGAGGCCGGTCGCGCCGAGCCGCAGGACGAGATGCCGGGCGCCCGCGGCCGTGTACTCCGACAGCCGCGCCGCGACCTCGTCCGCGCCTCCGCTGACCACGGCCTGGATCTGCCGCACCTGGTCCAGCGGCAGCCCGTAGTTGGCGAGGGCGAACCGCTCCAGGGTCCGGTTCCCCTTGACCGGGTCGTCCTCGACCAGGACGGACGCGAAGAGGGCCGGGGTCACGGCGTCCTGAGCGCGCCCATGCTCCTCCGTAGCGCGGTGAACGCCGGCCAAGGCCGCCTTGTAGTCGGCGGGGTCGGGAGGGTAGGGGAGCCATCCGTCGTACATGCGTCCTGTGCGGGACAGCGCGGTGGGCGTGATGCCGGCCAGCCAGATCGGCGGCCCGTCCGTACGGAACGGCGCCGTCATGGCGGGCAGATCGTCGAAGTGCAGCAACCGGCCGTGGAACGACTTGTTCTCCGGCTCGTGCCACAGCTGCCGCCAGAGCGACACCGTCTCGTCCAGCCGGGTGAACCGCCTCTCCCACGGAACCTCAGACGCCGCGTACATCGGCTTGCCGAAGCGGCCCGGGAAGCCCGCCCCTACCGTGACGGTAAGGCGGCCTTGCGAGAGCAGGTCGAGCGACGCGAGTGTCTGCGCGGCCTGCACCGGACGGCGAAGAACCGCCATGAGCGCGGCCGTTCCCAGCGTGACGCGCTCGGTCACCGATGCGGCGGCGGCCAGCATCGACAGTGCTTCGATACGCGACTCGGTGATGCCGTCGTTCACCCACAGCGAGTCGAAGCCGAGCCGCTCGGCGCGTGCGGCGAAGGCGATGAGCTCGCGTGGATCCGACCCGTCCCACTGGGCCTTTCCTATGGGGATGAGGACGCCGATGCGGATGTCGTCGTTGTTCACAGGGTTCATGCGGTCCATGGGCAGCCATCCTGCGAAGCCCTCGGTGCACCGGCAATTCCCTGCGGGGAATGGCAGAGATGCTGGTCCTGCGGCTAGAACTGCTGCTGTGAGCTTCCCTCAGGCGCTACGCGAGCGCCGCCGCCATCGCCGCCTCAGCCAGCTCGAACTCGCCTTGCGCGCCGGCACGACGCAGCGGCACGTCAGCTTCCTGGAGAGCGGCCGCTCCGAGCCGGGGCGGGCGATGGTCGTCCGGCTGGCGGAATCGCTCGAACTGCCGCTGCGGGAACGCAACGAGCTGCTCACCGTCGCCGGCTACGCGCCCGTCTACCCGCGGACGCCCCTGGACGACCCCGCGCTCGCCCCCGTCCGCACGGCGATCGAGCATGTCCTGGCCGCGCACATGCCGTACCCGGCGATCGTCGTCGACCGGTACGGCGACGTGGTCACCGCGAACGCCGCGTTCGGCGTCCTCACCGAGGGCATGGCACCGGAACTGCTCCGGCCGCCCGTCAACGCGTACCGGATCGCCCTGCATCCGGACGGGCTCGCGCCGCGCGTCGCCAACTTCGCGGACTGGGCGCGGCACGTCCTGGACGCCCTGCGCGACACCGTCCAGCGCGACCCCGACGACCGGCTCGCCGCCCTCCACGCGGAGCTCACCGGGTACGTCGGCCCGCGGACGGAGCCGGCCGGCGCGCTCGGCTTCGCCGTCCCGCTGCACCTGCGCTCACCGGACGGCGACCTGCGGCTCATGACGACCATCACCACGTTCGCCACGGCCACCGACGTCACCATCGCCGAGCTGAAGCTGGAGGCGTTCCTCCCGGTGGACGAGGCGACCGCCGCCATCCTCGCCAAGCGGGCCGCCGGCCGGACGTGAGGGCCCGGCGGCGGCCCGGACGCCGCTCAGGGGCCGGTGACCTTCAGGTTGTCGAGGATGTCCTTGGTCGCGTTCCGGTTGTCGGTCTCCTTCACCCGGATCCACACCCCGAACTTGCCCGACTTGTCCTTGAGGCCGACCTCGGTCACCGTCGGCGTCCCGCTCTTGCAGGCGGTGAACCGCATGATCGTCCCGGTCAGCGCCCCGTCCGGCGTGGTGTAGTTCTGCGGCGGGCTCTTGGTGCACTGCGCGTGCACGGCCGCGGTCGGCGGCGGCAGGTGCCCCTGCTGGGCATCGGTGGTCACGCCGATGAACACGCCCGGCCCCGCACCGTTCCCGAGGAACTGCAGCTTGTTCGGCGTCGCGCGCAGCACCGGGCGCGGGCCCGCGTCGGTCAGGTGCACGGTCGTCGGCACCCAGGTCTGCTCCTGCTGCTTCGGCCACGCCTTCGGCACCGCGGTCTTGATCTTGCCGGACGCGTCCGCGACCGCCACGAAGTCCTTCGGGACCTTCGGCGCCTTGCCGGCCTTGTCCTTGCCGTCGCCGCCGCCCGAGAGCATGCCGAGGGCGAGCCCGACGACCAGCGCCAGCACGAGGACCACCGCGGTGATGATCAGCGGCGTGACGAACTTGCGCGACGAGCCGCCGCCGCCCTGTCCGCCCGGACCTCCCGGACCGGGCGGCCCGCCCGGACGGGACGCGCCTCCGCCGCCGGAGCCCTTGAGCTTGCCGAGCAGACCGCCGCCCTTGCCCTTGCCCTGGCTCTGGCCGGGGCCGGGGGGCGGCTGGAAGCCGGTGGGCGGCGGGCCGAACTGCCCGCCCGGCCCCGGCCCCATCGGAGCCCCCTGAGGGCCGCCCTGCTGCGGCGGCGGTGGCTGCGTCGGGAACACGGCCGTCTTGTTGTCGCCGCCCGTCTGCGGGTTCGGCGGGACGGGCGGAGGCGGCTGCGCGGACGGGTACGAGGCGGGACCGAACCCCCGCGTCCGGTCGTCGTCGGGGGAGGTCGGCGGCTCCTGGCGTCCGCGCGGGTCGCTGCGCCCGGCCGGGTCGTCCACGAGCGTCCGCTCGCCGCCGCCCGGCGCCGGCCCGCCCGGCCCCGGCGGGAATTGCAGCTCCGAGGTGCGGTCGTCGTCGGCTTCCTGCGTCTGGTCGAGCCGGGTCCGCAGCTCCGGCGGGACGCCCGCCTGCGCGGGCGGTCCCTGCACCGGCTGGCCCCCCGCGGCCATGGTCTGCCCGGGCCCGGGCGCCTGGGCGGGAGCGGGCGGCCGGTCCTGGCGTGATCCGCCGTGGTAGTAGTCCTGGAGGGTTTCGTCGGGCTCGATCCGCGGCGCCGCCGGCGCGTACCCGGCCGGCGGCGCGTCCGAAGGCGCCGGTGCGCTCGGCGCGGCCGGGCCCCCGGCGGACGTCGGCCGCAGCGTCGACAGCGCCTCGGCGAACGCCTCGGCGGTCGGCCACCGCTTCTCCCGCTCCGTCTCCAGCGCCCGCAGCACGACCTGGTCGAACGCCGGCGACAGCCCCTCGCGCAGCTCGCTCGGCGGCGACTTCACCGGCGCCGGGCCCGGGGCCCGCCCGGTGAGCATGTGGTAGGTCAGCGCGCCCAGCCCGTACACGTCGGCCCGCACGTCCAGCCCGCCGCCGAACCGCGCCTGCTCGGGCGACATGTACCCGGGGGTGCCGACCGGCAGCGTGAACGCCCCCGACGCGTGCGCCAGCGCCTTGGCCAGCCCGAGGTCGGCGATCAGCAGCTTCTCGCCGCCGTCCGGCGTCGACTGGAAGAGCACGTTCGACGGCTTGAGGTCGCGGTGGATCACGCCCAGCGTGTTGATCACCTCGACGCCGTAGGCGATCTCCTCCGCCATCGCGACGGCCTCGCTGACCGGAAGTGGCCGTTCGCGCATCCGGTCCGCGAGCGTTCCGCGGTCGGCGTAGGACATCACGAAGTAGGGTCGTCCGTCGGGGAGCTCGCCGATGTCGTGCACCCGCACGAGCCGCTCGGAGTCGGCGCGGCGCAGGATCCGCGCCTCCTCCAGGAAGCGGTTGCGCACGTCGAGGTCGTCGAGGAGGCTTCCGGACAGCACTTTTATCGCGACCTGTGAGGCCAGCGCGTCGTCGTGCCCCAGCCACACGGAGGCGAACGCCCCGGAACCCAGGACGCGATCGATTCGGTAACGGCCGACAGTAGGTGGGAAGGACACTCCCGTATCATGCCCAACAAACGGGGTGAGTGTGCGAACGAGCATTGAGGCGCGGCATGGCATTCGATGAGCGGACCGAAGAGCTGGCGGTCAAGGCCGCCCAGGGCGATCAGGCCGCCCTCAACGATCTGCTGCGCAAGATCGAACCGGACGTGCTGCGGCACACCGCCCGGTTCCTGCCCTGCCGGCAGGACGCCGAGGAGGCGTGCCAGGACGCGTTGCTGCAGGTCGCGCGGAACATCCACCGGTTCGAGGGCCGGTCGCGGTTCAGCACGTGGCTGCACGTCGTGGTGGCGAACTCCGCCCGCTCCACCTACCGGTCGCTGAAGCGCCGGTCGGTCGAGCAGGCCGGCGAGCTGCCGCAGCAGCGCCCCGACCCGCACCGGACCAGCGTCATCGCCGGTTCCCGCGTCGACATCCTGGACGCCATGGAGGACCTGGAGGCCCGCAAGCCGGACCTCATCCAGGCGCTCGTGCTCCGGGACGTCTCGCAGCTGGAGTACGCGGAGATCGCCGAGCAGCTGAAGCTCCCGCTCGGCACGGTGAAGTCGCGCATCCACGAGGCCCGCAAGCAGTTCCGCGAGACGCTCGGAGAGTCCTACACCTGACCCTCCCGCCGCCCCGCCGCCGGAACCCGCGCAGGCCGGCGCCCGTCAAGCATCGGTAATCGCGCGGCAACCGTGCGTTCAGTCGCCGGATCCGGCGGCGGCGCCTCCGCCAGCATGCGGTGCATGTCATCCGGCCTCGACACCCCGTCCGAACGACCGATCTTCGTCTTCGGCTGCCCGCGCTCAGGGACGACGCTGCTGCGGCTCATGCTGCACGCGCATCCCCGCATCGCGATCCCCACCGAGACGCGGTTCGTGCTGCCCGCCTATACGGCGCGGGCACAGTTCGGTGACCTCGCGGACAGCGAGAACAGGCGCGCGCTCGCCGACTGGCTGACCGCACGGCCGGCCACCCGGTTCCGCGACCTCGGCCTGGACGCCCGCGAGATCACCGAGGAGATCGTCGCGGGGCCGCCCACCCTCGGCTCCGCCCTCGGCGCCGTCTTCCGCGCCTACGCCCGGCTGCACGGCAAGGCGCGCTGGGGCGACAAGCGGCCGAGCTACATCCGCTACGCCGGCGCGCTGCTGCGGATGTTCCCGGACGCCCAGTTCGTCCACCTCGTCCGCGACGGCCGGGACTGCGTCGCCTCCCTCAAGGAGATGCCCTGGTACGACCAGGACGTCAACCACGCCATCTCCGTGTGGCGCGAGGCGATCGACACCGGCCGGCGGCTCGCCGCGCGCCTCGGCCCCGACTCCTTCTACGAACTGCAGTACGAGCGGCTCGTCGCCGACCCCGCCGACGAGCTGCCCCGGCTCTGCGAGTTCCTCGGCGAGGACTACCACCCGGCCATGGCGGCCCCGCAGGCCCTCGCGCAGCAGACCGTCCCGCCGCAGAAGCGGTGGCACGGCCTCACCTGCGACGCCGTCACCGCCACCCGCGTCGGAGCCTGGGCGCAGCGGCTGGCCGCCTGGGAGATCAGCCTCGCCGAGGCCGCGTTCGGCGACCGGCTCGCCGAGTACGGCTACGAGCCCAGCGGGCTGCCCAAGCCGACCACCGCCCGGCTCGCCCGCTTCGCCCGGACCGCCGCGCACCGCCGCATGGCGCACCGCAAGGCCGACCTGCGCGAGCGCTGGCAGCGCCGGCACGAGCCGAACCCCGTCGACTGCCGCCTCGCCCCGGCCGCCGCCGTTCCGGCCGCGTCCCGGCAGGGGCGGCCGGACTAGCCGGGCGGCCCGGACGCACCCGAGTAGCGGGTCAGTCGAGCGGCGGGTCAGTCGAGCGCGGCGAGCTGGTCGGCGAACCAGCGCCCGGGCGGGAGGGCGGTCGCGGCGGAGGCGAGCCGGGCGCAGCGCTCGGCCCGCTCGTCGCGCGGCATCAGCAGCGCCTGGTGCAGCGTCTCCGCGGTCTGGGACACGTCGAACGGGTTCACCATAAGAGCGTCCTCCGACAGTTCCGCCGCCGCGCCCGCCTCGCGGGACAGCACCAGCGCGCAGCCCCGCTCCGACAGGACGGGCCCCTCCTTCGCGACGAGGTTCATCCCGTCGCGGATCGGGTTCACCAGCAGCACGTCCGCCAGCCCATAGGCGGCGAGCGACCGCGGATAGTCGTCGTTCACCTGGAGGATGAGCGGCTCCCACGTCGCGGTGCCGAACTCCTCGGTGATCTGCTTGGCCATCCGTTGCACGGCCGCCGTGTACTCGCGGTACTCGGGCAGGTCGTAGCGCGACGGATAGGCGAACGCGAGGTGCACCACCCGTCCGCGCCACTCCGGATGGTTGACGAGCATCTCCCGGTAGGCGGCCAGCCCGCGCACGATGTTCTTGGACAATTCGGTCCGGTCGATGCGGACGATGAGCTGCCGGTCGCCGACCTGCTCGCGCAGCGCCCGCGCTCGCTCCGCCACGTCCCGCTGGGCGGCCCGCTGACGCAGCTCCGTCCCGTCCACACCGAGGCCGTGCACGCCCACGCGCGTCGTATGGCCCCCACATGTGACGGTACGGGCGGCGCGGTCGACGCGTGCGCCGAGCACCGCCTCGCAGCAGTCGAGGAAGGCCGAAGCCCACCGCTCGGTGAGGAACCCCGCGTGGTCCGCGCCGAGGATGCCTTGCAGTATCTGCGCGCCGATGTCGTCCGGCAGGAGACGGAAGTACTCCGGCGGCGCCCACGGCGTGTGCGAGAAATGCACGATCTTCAGGTCGGGACGCCGTTCGCGGAGCATCCGCGGTGCCAGCGACAGGTGGTAGTCCTGGATCGCCGCCTTCGCGCCCTGTGCCGCGTCTCGCGCAAGGGCGTCGGCGAACGCCGCGTTGTACGCCTCGTAGGACTGCCAGTCCCGCCGCGCGCGCGCGTCGAAATGCGGGCTGCGCGGGGTGTCGTACAGCAAGTGGTGGACGAACCACAGCGTCGAGTTGGCGACCGCGTTGTACGCCCGGTGAAAGGTGGCCGCGGGGATGTCGAGCATCCGGACGGCCGCGCCGCCGGTGTCGTGCCCCGCGAGGTCGATCCGCCCGTCCGGTGCGCGCCGCGCCGCCGTCCGGTCGGCCTCGCCGAGGCTCGCGCACACCCACAGCACGTCCTGCCCGGACGCCACGCCGGCGAGGCCCGACACGAGGCCGCCGCCGCCGCGCCGCATCGTCAGCGCGCCGTCGTCGGACAGCGAGAACGACACCGGGCCGCGGTTGGACGCCACCACCACTTGGCTCATACCGGCAGGGTCTCAGTTGTGACGGGGGTGCTTCAAAGTGGCCGGGGGGATGAGTTCGGCGACGCGTGAAAGGCAGGCATCTGTACCGATCCCGCCGTGATTACGGTGATCTGCACCGGGTACCCGGGCGGAATGAGCCGGTCCGAGACGACCAAGACCGTCCTCGTCGCCGGGGCGGCGAACCTGATCCTCGCCATCGCCAAACTGATCGCCGGAGCGCTGGCCGGATCCAGCGCGATGCTCGCCGAGGGCGCGCACTCCGTCGCCGACACCCTCAACCAGGGCTTCCTGCTGACCTCGCTGCGCCGCAGCGCCCGCCCGCCCGACCGCAGCCACCCGTTCGGCTACGGCAACGAGCGCTACTTCTGGTCGCTGCTCGCCGCGTTCGGCATCTTCGTCGCCGGCGGCGGCTTCTCCATCTTCGAGGGCGTCCTCGCCATGACCGGGCACGGCGGCTCCGAGGGCGACGTCTGGATCGCCTACGGCGTCCTCGGCCTCGGCGCGCTGCTGGAGGGGACGTCCTGGGTCCGCGCGTTCACGCAGGCGCGCCGCGAGACCCGCGACAACGGCCGCGACATCGTCGACCACGTCCGCCGGTCACCCGACG
Source organism: Actinomadura sp. NTSP31 (assembly GCF_041951385.1). Lineage (NCBI taxonomy): Bacteria > Bacillati > Actinomycetota > Actinomycetes > Streptosporangiales > Thermomonosporaceae > Actinomadura > Actinomadura sp. NTSP31. Next base: position 316,840 of record NZ_JBGNUT010000008.1, read on the forward strand.
TCACCTTCAAGGCCGCCCTGTTCGAGGACACCGCCGCCATGATCGGCCTCGCGTTCGCCGCCGCCGGGCTCGTCCTTCGGCAGCTCACCGGGTCGCAGTTCTGGGACGGCCTCGCCTCCGTCCTGATCGGCCTGCTCCTCGTCGTCGTCGCGTTCGTGCTCGGCCGCGACAGCATGGGCCTCATCATCGGCCGCGCCGCCGACCCCGCCGCGCAGCGCGAGATCCGCGCCGAGATCGCCGCCGCGCCCGGCGTGACCGGCGTCGACGAGCTGCTCACCATGCACTTCGGCCCGGACGAGCTGCTCGTCGCCGCCCGGGTCAACTTCTCCGACGACATCAGCGCCGACCAGGCCGAGGACGTCGCCGGCGAGATCGACCGGCGGCTCAAGGAGCGCGTCCCGATCGTCCGGCACGTCTTCCTCGACCCCACCCAGCGCAGGCCCGGAGGCGCCCCCGCCGCGGACGCCGCGGGCGAGCCGGCGTGATCAAGACCACCTCCGGGTAACGTCTCACTGGCCGGACCCGCCTGTCTGCCATCCGGTCACGTCATGTAAAGTTCGCATACGAGTTCAAACGGCTCGACCACAACTGAATACCGCTCATCCAGAGGGGTGGAGGGACCGGCCCTGCGAAGCCCCGGCAACCACCCGGCTGACGCGCGCTCGCGATCCTGCGAGGCCGGCCGGGAGATGGTGCCAACTCCGGCCTGCGACCAAGGTGGCGCAGGAAAGATGGGGAGAAAGGCCTCGCCCTCATGGCACTCACGTCTGCCACAGACCTCGGACCCGCTACCGCCCTCGTCTGCCGCGAATGCGGCTCCCAGCGCGATCTCGGCCCGTTCTACGCGTGCGAAGAATGTTTCGGCCCGCTGGAGATCGCCTACGACTTCGGCGGGATCACCCGGGCCGGCATCGAGTCCGGCCCCCGCAACATCTGGCGCTACCGCGGGCTGCTGCCCGTGCCGTCGACCGTCGCCGACACCCCCAACACCGAGCCCGGCCTGACCCGGCTCGTCCGCGCCGACAACCTCGCCGAGAGCCTCGGCCTGCAGCGCCTGTGGGTGAAGGACGACAGCGGCAACCCGACCCACTCGTTCAAGGACCGCGTCGTCGCGGTCGCGCTCGCCGCCGCCCGCGAACTCGGCTTCAAGGTGCTGGCCTGCCCGTCCACCGGCAACCTCGCCAACGCGGTCGCCGCCGCCGCGGCCCGCGCCGGGATCCGCAGCGCGGTGTTCGTGCCGTCGAACCTCGAGTCGCAGAAGATCATCACGACGGCCGTGTACGGCGGGACGTTCGTCACCGTGGACGGCAACTACGACGACGTGAACCGGCTCGCGTCCGAGATCGCGGGCGAGCAGGAGGACTGGGCGTTCGTCAACGTCAACGTCCGCCCGTACTACGCCGAGGGCTCCAAGACGCTCGGCTACGAGATCGCCGAGCAGCTCGGCTGGCGGCTGCCCGACCAGATCGTGGTCCCGGTCGCGTCCGGCTCCCAGCTCACCAAGATCGACAAGGCGTTCCAGGAGCTGATCAAGCTCGGCCTGGTCGAGGACAAGCCGTACCGCGTGTTCGGCGCGCAGGCCGCCGGCTGCGACCCCGTCTCCGCCGCGTTCAAGGCGGGCCACGACGTCGTCCGGCCGGTCAAGCCCGACACCATCGCCAAGTCCCTGGCGATCGGCAACCCCGCCGACGGCCCCTACGTGCTCGACGTGACGCGCCGCACCGGCGGCGCCGTCGAGGACGTCACCGACGCCGAGGTCGTCGAGGGCATCCGCCTCCTCGCCCGCACCGAGGGCATCTTCGGCGAGACCGCTGGCGGCGTCACCGTCGGCTGCCTGCGCAAGCTCGTCGACTCCGGCGCGCTCGACCCGTCCGCCGAGACCGTGATCATCAACTCCGGTGACGGCCTGAAGACGCTGGACGCCGTCGCCCCCGTCGCCAAGCCGAGCGCGAACATCGCCCCGACGCTGGAGGCGTTCCGCGCCGCCGGCCTCGCCTGAGAACGAGAAGGAGCCAGCACATGAGCAGCGTGTCCGTCCGCATCCCGACGATCCTGCGGACCTACACCGGCGGCGAGGCGGAAGTGAAGGCCGAGGGCGACACCCTGCGCGCCGTGGTCGCCGACCTGGAGGCCAGCTACACCGGCATCTCGGCCCGCATCCTCGACGACGCCGGCAAGATCCGCCGGTTCGTCAACGTCTACGTGGGCGACGAGGACGTCCGGTTCGCCGACGGCCTGGACACCGCGACGCCCGCGGGCGCCCAGATCTCGATCATCCCCGCCGTCGCCGGCGGCTGACCGCCACCGGCGAACCGCCCTTCGCCTCCGGGCACCGTCGCGGCCGCCGGGTAGGGTCGACTCCGATCACGCCGAGTCGACCCCGCCCGCGGCGCAGCGCCGCGGAGACGCGGATGATCCGCGGTCCCGCGATGGCAGGGGCGGGGCCGGGGAACGGTCGAGCGGCGGGCTGGCGAATGGCGCAGGGCACGGTCAAGTGGTTCAACGCCGACAAGGGCTACGGCTTCATCGCGGTCGACGGAGGCCGTGACGTCTTCGTCCACCACTCGGCGATCCAGATGGACGGTTACCGCGTCCTCGAACAGGGCGGGCGCGTCGAGTTCGAGATCACCCAGGGCGACCGCGGCCCCCAGGCCGACGCCGTCCGCCCCCTCTGACACCACCCGCGGATCACCGATGAGTTCGCCCGGTCCCGCCGGTCTCAACACGGGACGGCACGGACGGCGACCCTGAGGGAGGTCCTGTGGGCAAGGTGATCGTTTCCACCCAGATGACGGTCGATGGCGTGATCGACCGGATCGACGAGTGGTTCACGCCGGCGGGCGAGCACGAGGATTCCGGCAGCTTCGACCAGCTCTTCGCCGCGGACGCACTCCTCCTCGGCCGCAAGACGTACGAGGGCCTGGCGAGCGTCTGGCCGACCATCACGGACACCCGCGGCTTCGCGGACCGGGTCAACGGCATGCCGAAGTTCGTCATCTCCCGCACTCTGCGGGGACCGCTGGAATGGAACGCCAGCCTCGTCGAAGGCACCCCCGCCGAGGCCATCTCCGAGCTGAAGCAGCGCTATACGGGGAACCTCGTGTCCTACGGCTGCGGCGAACTGGCGCATCACCTGGCCACCCAGGGCCTCGTGGACGAGATCCGGTTCTGGGTCCACCCCGTCGTCCTCGGCCACGGCACGCGTCCGTTCCACTCCCTCGAACCGCCGGTGCACATGACCCTGACGGGCAGCACGACGTACCGTTCGGGAGTCACACTCCTGAGCTACCGCCCGAAGCCCGAATGACAGCCACAAGATCGACGGCACCGCTCGACGACTAGGGCGACGCAGCTCAAAGCCTGTTCAGCAGTAACCCCCACCCGACCAGCGAACGAACGGCCCACCACGCACGAACGGGCCGTCCGTTCCGCGATGGTTCCGCGCTTCGCGATCTGGTTCGATGACCGTGCGAGATCGGGTGCGTGTGGTGAGGTGGGTAGGGATGAACGAGCGTGCGGTCATCCTGAACGAGTTGGCGCAAGGGATATCTCCGATTGCTCAGGGCGTCGAGTGGTTCGACGGTCTGAACGACACTGAGCAGTTCGACGCCTTGCGCGCCCTCGCGGCCTTCTGCCTTCAGGCGCGCGCCACCGTCGACGACGGGCCGGAGAGCATCCGCAGGGCCGGAATCCGCCCCACCTACACTCCAGCGGTGCTGATCACGCGCGGGCGTGTCGGGGAGCAACTAGCAAAGATCATCAACTTGCGGCAGGACGAGCGGGTTAAGGCATTCCGCCTGCTGGTCGCCCTCTTTGCCGTTGCTGATGAACGACGGCGTGAGCGGTGTTGCGCCGATGGGTGCGGCCATGCTTGGCACCACCTCCAGACCTGATCCCGCAAGTGCCTTGGCCAGCGGCGTAGCCGCTGTTCTCCCCCGCCTTCCTCCCCCCGGCCCCGACGAGACCTGCCCGGTGCCGGTCGTCGCTTCTCGGGTGGGTCGGCACCTCTGTACTTCGCGGGGCTGCGGCCGCGTCCCGTTCCGGCCAGTCCTGAACTGGTCGCCATCCTGCGGGCGCACATCGAGCAGTTCGGGACGGCTGAGGACGGTCGGCTGTTCCGCAGCGAGCGCGGGAACCGACTGGCGCCCGTCGGTTACGAAACGGTGTGGCGGCGGGCTCATGAACATGTCCTCACACCTGCCCAGCTCGCTATACCGCTGGCGGAACGGCCGTACGACCTGCGGCACGCGTGCCTGTCGCTGTGGCTGAGCGGTGGGGTTCCGGCGGCGAACGTCGCTGCTCGTGTTGGGCGCTCCATCGCCATGTTGCAGAGCACGTATGCTCACTGCATCGACGGCGATGAGGACATCATGAACCGGCGCATTGATGCAGCGCTGGGGGCTCCTCCTACTCCGGCCGCGGAACGCGCGGAACGGATCGCCACCCCTACCTCCCACGCTCGGGCACGTGTTCCGCGAATACCGGCGCACGAGCGCGCACACCGGATCACATCGGCACATGTCCGGCGGCGAGCCGCGGCCCTCCGACGCAGGTCAGAGCGAGTCCGGGCAGGTCGATGAAGATGACTGCGGCGTGGATGTACGGCGCTTGCACTCGGCAGGGTAGAGTGCTAAAAAACGGTTGGCACTCTGCTGTGGAGAGTGACAGCTTCACAGTCTGGGTCGGGGCGATGAGGCCCCAGTCCGGTGGCGGAATGGCAGCCGCCGGAGCGGGGGCCGTCCGTCGCGGGCGTCGGCTCGATCCTTAAAGCCACCTTGTTCCGGGAGGACTAGGAGCCTATGGCTGCAAAGATGATCGCGTTCGACGAGGAGGCCCGTCGCGGCCTCGAGCGCGGCATGAACCAGCTCGCCGACGCCGTGAAGGTGACCCTTGGTCCCAAGGGCCGCAACGTCGTGCTGGAGAAGAAGTGGGGCGCCCCCACGATCACCAACGACGGCGTATCGATCGCCAAGGAGATCGAGCTCGAGGACGCCTGGGAGAAGATCGGCGCCGAGCTCGTCAAGGAAGTGGCGAAGAAGACCGACGACGTCGCCGGTGACGGCACGACGACGGCGACCGTGCTGGCCCAGGCGCTGGTGCGCGAGGGCCTGCGCAACGTCGCGGCCGGCGCGAACCCGATGTCGCTGAAGCGCGGCATCGAGGCCGCGGTCGAGCGGGTGAGCGAGGAGCTGTCCAAGCTCGCCAAGGACGTGGAGACCAAGGAGCAGATCGCCTCCACGGCGTCCATCTCCGCGGGCGACCCGCAGATCGGCGAGATGATCGCCGAGGCGATGGACAAGGTCGGCAAGGAAGGCGTCATCACGGTCGAGGAGAGCCAGACCTTCGGTCTGGAGCTCGAGCTGACCGAGGGCATGCGCTTCGACAAGGGCTACATCTCGCACTACTTCGTGACCGACCCCGAGCGGATGGAGGCGACCCTCGAGGACCCGTACATCCTGATCGTTCAGGGCAAGGCGTCGGCCAACAAGGACCTGCTCCCCGTCCTCGAGGGCGTCATGCAGTCCGGCAAGCCGCTGCTGATCATCGCGGAGGACGTCGAGGGCGAGGCCCTGGCGACCCTGGTGGTCAACAAGATCCGCGGGATCTTCAAGTCCGTGGCCGTGAAGGCCCCGGGCTTCGGCGACCGCCGCAAGGCCATGCTCGGCGACATCGCCACGCTGACCGGCGGCCAGGTCATCAGCGAGGACGTGGGTCTCAAGCTGGAGAACACCACGACCGACATGCTGGGCCGCGCCCGCAAGGTCGTCATCACCAAGGACGAGACCACCATCGTGGACGGCGCCGGTGACGCCAACGAGATCGCGGGCCGGGTCAACCAGATCCGCACCGAGATCGACAACACCGACTCCGACTACGACCGCGAGAAGCTCCAGGAGCGCCTGGCCAAGCTCGCGGGCGGTGTGGCGGTCATCAAGGCCGGCGCCGCGACGGAGGTCGAGCTCAAGGAGCGCAAGCACCGCATCGAGGACGCCGTCCGCAACGCCAAGGCCGCGGTCGAGGAGGGCATCGTCCCCGGTGGTGGCGTCGCGCTGCTGCAGGCCGGCACCAAGGCGTTCGACAAGCTGGAGCTCGCGGGCGACGAGGCCACCGGTGCCAACATCGTCAAGCGCGCTCTGGAGGAGCCGCTGAAGCAGATCGCCGTGAACGCCGGCCTCGAGGGCGGCGTCGTGGTGGAGAAGGTCCGCAACCTGACCCCGGGTGAGGGCCTGAACGCCGCGACCGGCGAGTACGTCAACATGTTCGACTCCGGGATCCTCGACCCGGCCAAGGTGACCCGGTCCGCGCTGCAGAACGCCTCGTCGATCGCCGCGCTGTTCCTGACCACCGAGGCCGTCATCGCCGAGAAGCCCGAGAAGAACCCGGCCCCGGCGGGCGACCCGTCCGGCGGCATGGGCGGCATGGACTTCTGATCAGGTCCTGAGCCGTACGGTCGTTCCCGGCCGGCCGCGCGTCCTCGCGCGGGCGGCCCGGCGACCCGGTGACGAAAGGGGCGGTTCCCTCGCGGAACCGCCCCTTTTCGTACGCCCAGGGACCGGCGGCCGGTCCCGGTAGGCGCCGCGGGCGGCGGGGACGTCTCCGTGCACTGGAGACGAAATAATGGGTCGAAACCGCTCCAAGAGGAGCGAATCGGAACCCATGGCCGGTCGGCCGGAGAAGGTAGGTCCCTTTGCGCAAGCTCGTCTACTTCGTCGCGAGCACCCTCGACGGCTTCGTCGCCGGCCCCGACGGCGCCGACCCCACCGGACCGGACGGCTTCTGGCCCATCCCGCAGGACTACATCGAGTACCTCGCCGCCGAATACCCCGAGACCCTGCCGGGCCCCGCGAGGCAGGCACTCGGCATCACCGCCGAAGGCGACCGCTTCGACACCGTCGTAGAGGGCCGGCTGTCCTACGAGATCGGGCTGAAGGCGGGCCTCGCCGACGCGTTTCCGCACCTGCGCCACCTGGTGTTCTCGCGAACGCTGCGGCAGAGCCCGGACCCGGCCGTCCAGGTCGTGCAGGACGACCCCGTCGCGGTGGTGCGGGAGCTGAAGCGAGAGGACGGCAAGGACATCTGGATCGTCGGCGGCGGTTCCCTGGCCGGTGCCCTGTATCCCGAGATCGACCGCCTCATCGTCAAGATGGCACCGCTCACCATCGGGACCGGAATCCCGCTCTTCGGTCGCGGAGCCGCCTTCGGCGCGCGCACCTGGCGCCTCACCGACCACGTCGTGATGGGAAGCGGCGCGATGTTCCTGACCTACGACCGCGCCTCCGCCGAGGGCGAACCCGCCTGACCGGCGCGTCCGGCGCAACCCCCTGTGCCCGCCTGCGGCGTCACCGGCGGGTACAGGAGCATCGCCTCGGCGCTACATCGTTCAATGGCCGTCCAGGTTAGACGGCTACCGGTTCCGGCCCCGCGGACTCGCGTGCCGAAGCGGGACGGCGAAAGACCTTCCGCTGCGGGGCCGGGCTTGGAAGGATCGCCGGTTGGACGGCGTGTCAGCCGCGCTGTGCGACGGACGTGGAGGGCGGCCCGCGTGAGCGGCCGATGAGGCAGGAGAACGCGTGAGCGAAGTGTTCAGCTCCCCGGTGCTCAGGGTGGAACAGCCCCGCAGGGGCCCGTTCGCCAAGTCGCGATACCGGGTCCTCGACGGCGAGGGCACCGTCCTGGCCGTCGCGGGGGAGACCGGGGAGAAGGGTCGCGCGGAGACGCTGCGGACGCTCTTCCCGGGCAAGTCGGACCTCGACGCCCACGTCGTGCTGCTGACCACGCCCGGCGGCGCCCCGCTGTTCGTGGTCGACAAGCGGCGGGGACGGGAGCTGACAGAGGTCTCCGACTCCGAAGGCGCCCTCGTCGGCTCGTTCGTCACCGAGCGCGTCGGCCGCCGCTACGTCCTCAGGGACGCCGGTGGCGGCCGGCTCGGCACGGTCGCGGTGGACCTGCCGCGCAACAACTTCGAGGTGACGGACGCCGACGGCGGCAAGGTGGCGCACGTGCGCAAGAAGTGGGCCGGGCTCGCCACCCACCTGCTGACCACGGCGGACAAGTACTCCGTCGAGATCTTCGATCCCGTCCGCGAGCCGCTGCGCACCATGGCGGTGATGACGGCCATCGTGATGGACCTGAGCCTGCACGAGTCGAAGGACATCACCTGACGAGTCCCCGACCCCGTCCGGCCGCGGTGGGCGCTCTCCTTCCTGCGCGCCACCGCAAGGAAATCTTTTTCGACCGGACAGAACGCGTGAAATGCCCCTTTCGGGCGGGGCGTTCCAGGACAAACACCAAGGTCACAGCGGCCTGATGGGGTAGCCCGGTGCCGGAGACGTCCGAACCGTCCCACCCGATCGTCGCGAGCCGGTTTGACGTCGGCGGTCGGTGGGCATACTGTTCACTTCGCCCCACGGGGAGCGGGACGCCGAAAGGCGGCCGGCCCGGAGGGGAACCACCACTCAGCAGCCGACGCGGCTTCGCCGTGTCAGCCGTGCCGTGGTGGCGTCGGAGAAGGCCCGATTTTGCAAAACGAGCCGGATCTGATGAAATGGCGACACCGCCCGGAAGGGACGCGCAAGCGGACCGGAAAGGCAATCGGAAAAGCCCGGAAATTGACACTCCGAGCGGATCTGATAAAGTAAGAGCAGTCGCCCCGGGGCGGGAAACGCGAAAGCGGGACCAGCACGGTGGGTGTCCGTTTCTTGAGAACTCAACAGCGTGTTAAAAGCCAGTGCCTTTATCGGTCCGGCCGGTTGGCCGGATCGCCCCGTGCCATCTCTTCGGAGATGGTGGGGATTTCTTTGAGGCAAAGCGATCTTTGGATCGCGTTTGCTGGGATTGTTTCCTGAGGTTTGGCTGCTTGGAGGGTTCGCCCCTTCTGGGTGGTCGTTTGGACCTTGATGGAGAGTTTGATCCTGGCTCAGGACGAACGCTGGCGGCGTGCTTAACACATG